>JAYSLK010000412.1:0-3916 GCA_043725585.1 Actinomycetota bacterium | reverse complement strand
GGTCGAGCCCGCCAGCACGGCATCACGGAAGTGTGGCGACAGCGGCGCCCGACGGCCGACGAAGTCGGAGTGAGCGGTGTCCACCAGATAGGTCAGCGTGTCGCCGTCGAACCGTGCCACGGCACCGGTGTCACCACCCACCAGCCGAACTGCGCGCTCGACCAGCCCCTGCATCACTGCGTGCAGATCGCCCGGGTGGTCGCTGATCAGGCGCAGCACCTCGCTGGCCGCGGTCTGCAGTTGCAACGCCTCGGCCAGTTCGGCGTTGCGCGCCGCCAGCTCGTCGGCTCGCCGAGCGCTCTCCACTGCGTTGGCGGCCTGAGCGGCGAACGATTGGAGCAACGCCACATCGTCGTCGGTGAACGGTTCGACGATCCGCTTGAACACAACTATGCCGAGCGGGAGGCCACCGCTGGGCATCGGCACGTACACCGCGGAGCGAGCGCCGATGGCGATGGCTGCCTCTCTCGACTGGGCGTACTCGTCGCCGAGCACCGACTGGTCGTCGAAGCGCACAACCTGACGGTCACGCAGCACCTCTGTGAGTGCCGACGAGTCCGAGTTGTCGCGACCGAATCGCCCTCTCTGCGTGGCTCCGGACACCTCGGCGGCCTGGTGGAAGTACATGCCGACCTCATCGCCTTCGGTGAGGAACACACCTGCCATTTGGGCGTCGAACAGTCCTGCCGCGGCCGTGGCGATGTCGAGCAACACGGTCTGCAGGTCGTTGCCGTCGGTGGCCACGGCTCGTAGCACCGCAGCCAACGCTCGCTCGCGCCTTTCAGCGCGATCAAGCCGCTGCACCAGTTCGCTCTCGCCTCGATCGACCATCTCACCCCCGTGCGACCCGGACCGTAAACGCGGCGACACCATTCGCTGCCCCTTCGGCGACACGATGCCCCCAATCGGCCCCGTCTGCGACACCGTAGACCGTGGTGGCGTTGCCCTTCGTGTGATCGTCGACACCCATTCCCGGCTGAGCTGAGTCGTCGGCTTCATGGGTCGCGGCACGGCATCGCGCGCGGGCGACGAGATCAACACAAGCGAGATCCCGGCAGCATCTTCTCGGCCGACCTCTGCGCCACGCGACCCGAGTGGCGCTCGCGAGGAGCCTGACCGGGTGCCCTCGACGGACGTTACCGTGGCAGCCATGTCCGCCAACCGGCCCACCAACCGGCTCGCCCAGGAAACCAGCCCCTACCTGCGGCAACACCAGAACAACCCGGTCGACTGGTACCCGTGGGGACCGGAGGCGTTCGCTGCCGCTCGCGACCGCAACGTGCCGATCCTGCTGAGCGTCGGCTACTCGGCCTGCCACTGGTGCCACGTCATGGCGCATGAGTGCTTCGAGGACGACGAGGTGGCCGAGGTGATCAACCGCCTGTTCGTCAACGTCAAGGTCGACCGCGAGGAACGCCCCGACGTCGACTCCATCTACATGGACGCAGTCCAGGCGATGACCGGTCGTGGCGGTTGGCCGATGACGGTGTTCCTCACGCCTGACGGCAAGCCGTTCTTCGGAGGCACCTACTTTCCCAAATCGCAGTTCCTGCAGCTGCTCGCCGCGATCGACGACGTGTGGCGCAACAAGCCGGCCGACGTGCAGCAGAACGTCGGCTCGTTGATGGAGGCGATCGACCGCACCCGCACCGTCGCGCCTGCCAAAGATGTGCCCGACACGGCCGAGATCGATCTCGGGCTCCACCAGCTCGCGAACTCGTTCGACGAGCAGTGGGGTGGCTTCGGCACCGCACCCAAGTTCCCGTCCACCAACAGCATCGAGCTCGTCCTGCGCGCCCACCTCCGCACCGGCCATCCCGACCCGCATCGGGTGGTCGCCACCACGCTGCAGGCCATGGCCTCGGGCGGCATGTACGACCACCTCGGCGGTGGGTTCGCCCGCTACTCGACCGACGAGAAGTGGCTCGTCCCCCACTTCGAGAAGATGCTCTACGACCAGGCGCTGCTCGCCCGTATCTACGTGCGCGCGGCACTCGTCTTCGACGACCCCACGTACCGTCAGGTGGCGAGCGAGACCATCGACTACGTCCTGCGCGAGCTGCACCATCCCGGTGGCGGCTTCTACTCGGCCGAGGACGCCGACTCCCTCGACGCCGACGGACGCAGCCACGAGGGCGCGTTCTACGTGTGGACCGCCGATGAGGCGCGTGCCGCGGTCGGCGATGATGTGGAGGCCGCCGACGCGGCGCTCGACTGGTACGAGTTCACCCGGCCCGAGAACGTGGACGGGAACTTCGAGGGCAAGGTCATCCCGGCGCGGCTGTTCCACCGCGGCGACCTGCTGCGGCCGGATGCCGTCGAGCGCGCCCGGATCGCCATGCTCGCGGCGCGTGCCGAACGACCGAGGCCCGGCCTCGACGACAAGGTGCTCACCGAGTGGAACGGCCTGATGCTCGCCACCCTCGCCGAAGCGGCTGCAGCATTCGGCCGTGCGGACTGGCTGGGCGCAGCGATCGCCAACGGCGAGTTCCTGCTGCGCGAGCTGCGCGCTCCCGACGGCCGCTGGTCGCGTTCGTGGCAGGCCGACGGCGAACCGAGGGCCCGTCACGCGGCGCTCGCCAACGATCATGCCGCAGTGGTGGATGCCTTTACCCGTCTGGCCGAAGCGACCGGCGAGGCGCGCTGGATCGAACACGCGATGGCGACGGCTGACACCCTGCTCGATCACTTCTGGGATCTCGATCAGGGCGGCCTGTTCACCACGGCCGACGACGCCGAGCGGCTGGTGGTCCGCCAGAAGGACTTGATGGACAACGCCACACCGTCGGCGAACTCCGTCGCAGCGATGGCGCTGTTGCGGCTGGCGGCACTCACCGGCCAGCAGCGCTACGCCAATCTTGCCGACCAGATCCTGCGCCTGCTGGCCACGGTGATCCCGAAGGCCCCGAGTGCGTTCTCGAACGCCCTCGCCGCGATCGACCTTCGCTCCAGCGGCACGACCGAGATCGCCATCGTGGGCCACTGCCCCGATCTGCTGGCCGTCGTCCGAGAGACCTGGAGACCGAACTCGGTGCTCGCCTGGGGCGAAGCGTACGACTCACCCCTCTGGCACAGCCGGTCCGACGGCCTCGCCTACGTCTGCCGCGACTTCGCCTGCCAGCAGCCCGCCACCGACGTCGCCACCCTCCGCGCCCAACTCGCCTGACTCGCGATGAGAGATGAGTGGCCCTGGCGCCCTCATCTCTCATCGCCGATGGGCTCCCAGAGAACGCGATGAGAGATGGGTGGCCCACAGGCACTCATCTCTCATCGCGGTTGTGGCGCGGGGTTACCAGCCGTTGCGGTGGATGATCTGGTTCGGCGAGCGGCGGACGCGGGTGGCGCTGACGCCCGGGCTCGGTTCGGGGGCAGGCCAGCCGAGTGCGATCGCGCCTAGGAGCTGCAGGCCTTCGGGCACACTCAGCTCGGCGCGCACCTGGCGCTCGCCGTTGAACACGGCGAAGAACAGCGCACCGAGACCTGCATCTTCAGCAGCCAACAACAAGGTCATCACCGACATCGAACCGTCGACGGTCCAGTACGGCGTCGGCCACGCCTCGGGGCTGACGCCAAGTCCGGTGCGGGCCTTGTCGGGCTCGGCATAGCGCGCCACATAGGCCTGGGGATCCACGAACGGCAGCAGGATCACCGGCGCACCGAACAGGCCTGGCCAGGTGAACCCGGTCCGTCGCTCGGTCGGGAACGCATGGCGCCAGAACCGATCGGTCTGCTCACCCTCCAGCACCACCAGGTGCCACCCCTGCGTCTTGCCCGCGCTCGGCGAGCGAGTGGCGAGATCGACGAGTCGATCGACCATATCGGGATCGACAGGATCGGGCCGGAACGACCGGCACATTCGCCGACGCCGAACCACGGCGTCGAACTCGCTCACGAAAGCTGCCGCGCGCCCAGCTTG
>JAYSLK010000411.1:0-4494 GCA_043725585.1 Actinomycetota bacterium | reverse complement strand
GCAGCAGCACCCCGATCTTGCCGAGGAGCAGGCGTACATCGACCACGCCTACGACTGCCTCGAGCAGAGCCGTTCCGACGCGTGGAAGCTGCGCGGCCTGAGCGAGGCCACCCTCGGCGGCACCTTCCAGGCTCGCTACGAACGCGACGTCTTCGACGAAGCGCTGGTCAACAGGCTCACCACCCTCGATCTGGGCGACGCCGCCCTGGTGTTCGGTCGAATCGACCGGCTGGCAGAGTCCCCCGACGAGATCGAGAGCTTCCACATCGGTCGCCTTGCCGTGGCCGACCCCAACAGCGAGCCCGTGGTGGTCGACTGGCGCGCCCCGGTGGCCGAGCCGTTCTACCGGGCGACCGGCCGCGAGCCGATGGGGTTGCGTCGGCGCAGGCACTTCGCCGTGCAGAGCCGCACCCTGCTCGGCCTCGAAGACGAGCTCTTCGGTGACGGTCATCTCGGTGTGGGCGACGATGCGGGCATCGACGGCATCTCGAGCATCGTCGACGCCCAGAGCTCGCCGAACGCCAAGAACGGCACCGACTCGGACCGTGTCGGTCGCGAATCGCTCCGCGGCTACTCGACGTTGCTCGCCGCGCTCGAACGCGGCCGAACCGGCCAGCTGGGCGACATCGTGGCCACGATCCAGTCCGAACAGGACGAGATCATCCGCAGCCCTCAGGCCGGCGTGCTCGTGGTGCAAGGTGGGCCGGGCACCGGAAAGACCGTGGTCGCGCTCCATCGTGCGGCATACCTGCTCTACACGTTCCGGTTCCCGCTCGAGGACCAGGGGGTCTTGGTCATCGGGCCCAACCGGGTGTTCCTCCGCTACATCGAGCGCGTGCTGCCGTCGCTCGGTGAAGCCGGCGTCGCCCAGGTCGTGCTCAACGACCTGGTGCAGGGGGTCGAGTGGGCCCGATACGGGATCGATCCCGCCGACGGACCGCTCGCCGCCACCGTGAAGGGCGATCTGCGGATGGCCGGCGTGATCGACAAGGCCGTCACCGACCGCGAACGGGGTCTGCGCGAGGAGTTGGTGGTGCCGTTCCGAACCGGGTTCCTCCGACTCCGGCCTGACGACAGCAGCCGGATCGTGCGCGCCGCACAGCGTCGGTTCCGGCGGCACAATGCCGCCCGCAAGTGGGTGGAGGGCGAAGTCTGGTCGGCGATGGCGGCTACGTGGCGCGAGGGCGACCTGCATGCATCCGAGGTGCGCGAGGTGGTGCGCTCGTACCCCGAGGTCCGGATCGCACTCGAGCGGATGTGGCCGGTGCTGTCACCGGCCGAACTGCTGCACGACCTGTTCGGATCGAAGGCTTTGCTCAAGCTCGCCGCCGAGCGGCACCTGACCGAAGCCGAGTACCTCTCGCTGTACCGGCCTCGGGCGACCGACGTCGCCGAGGCGCGCTGGAGCGATAACGACGTCGCGCTCCTCGACGAGGCCCGCAACTTCTTGGGCCCGCGTCCGGCCCGCAAGGGCCAGCCGGCCGAGGACGAAGAGATCCGGACCTTCGGACACATCGTGATCGACGAGGTGCAGGATCTCACCCCGATGCAGCTGCGCATGGCGTCGCGGCGGTCGCTCAACGGCAGCATGACGGTGGTCGGCGACATCGCCCAGGCCACCGGTGCGCTGGCCCCCGACGACTGGGACGACATCCTGGCTCACCTGCCCGACAACAAGCCGTCGCGGGTGATCGGCCTCAGCGTGGGGTATCGCATCCCCGACCGCATCATGGAGCTCGCCAACCGGGTGATGATGGCCGCGACGCCGACCCTGCGGGCACCGATCAGCGTGCGGGCCGGCGACGAGCGGCCGGAGTACTTCGAGGCCGCGTCACCCGAGCAGCTGTTCGGCGAGGTGGCGGTGGCGACCGCTGCGCTGGCCGAGGCGATGCCCGGCGGCAGCATCGCCGTGGTCGCGGCCGACGCGATGGTCGACGACGTGTCGCACGCACTGACGACGGCAGGGATCGAGCACGGTCGCGCCACGCGCAGCGGCCTCAGTGTGGCGATCACGGTGGTGCCGGTCAGTGTGGTGAAGGGTCTCGAGCTCGACGGCGTGGTGGTCGTGGAACCGTGTGCCATCGTCGCGTCCGAACAGCAGGGTCTGCGCGCGCTCTACGTCGCGCTGACGCGCAGCACCCGGCGGTTGAGCATCGTCCATGCACTGCCGTTGCCCGAATCGATGCGCTGAGACCGCCCGTCGGGACCAGCGGGGCCCGCGTCCGATCAGGATCCGAGGAATGCCGCCACGAGGGCGTCGAAGTTCCTCGACGCCTTGTCGGCATCGGCCGCTCTCGAGAACCTGACCGCCTTCTGCGCCAGCGCGACGGTGGCGACGAAGGAGTCGTACAGGTCGGGCCGCGCCGCCCTCACCTGTGGGCCGACGGCGTTCCACAACGCCGCGATCCGATCAGCGGCGGCACCGTCGTCGCCGTTGTCGATCATCACGCCGGCCAGACCGGCAGCCTCGTCGCGCAGGCGTGCGAGCAGCTCGTTCGCCGTTCCGACCGGCAGGGTGGTGGTTGTCGAGATCGCCGTGGTCGCAGACGAGGCGAGTGTCTCGTCGTAGGTGGTCGAGGCGCAGCCGGTCAGGCTCGCGAGGCAGAGCGTGACCGCAACGGCGGCCGGTACGGGCCCGTTCCGGCGAGGCGCTGGGGATCGGTGAGGCACAGAGCGAGATCTTTCCCGGCTGGCGACGACGGCGTCAAAGGCCAGGACATGGATCACAGTGGCTCGGCAGGTCGTCCTGTTTGTCGGCACCCACCGAGCGGTCAAGCCATCACGAGGATGCGGGCGCTGGCGAACGCTCCCACGCCGATGTGACGCCCGCCGATCTCGACCGTGACGGTGCCGTCGGGGGATGCGGCGGTGAGCACGCCGGACCGGCCGGGCAGGATGTTCGAGGCTTCCAGGAAGTCGAGCAGACCAGGTGTGAACTCGAGCTCTTCGGGGATTCGGTTCACCGTGAAGCGCTGGCCGACCTCGATCGAGGCCAGCGGTGTGGAGTCGGGCGCGGCATACGACGAGCCCGGAATCGGGTTGCCGTGGGGGCAGGTGGTCGGGCTTCCCAACACTCGGTCCATCGCCTGCTCGACGCTGTCGCTCATGATGTGCTCCCACTTGCCGGCCTCGTGATGGGCCTCTGACCAAGAAAGTCCGAGCAAGTCGGTGAGGAAGCGCTCGGCCAGGCGATGGCGACGAACGACGCTCTGGGCCAGTTCGAGCCCCCGGCTGGTCAGCTGGATGCCGTCGTGCATGGTGACCAGGTGTTCGGCATCCAACCTGCGGATCATCTCGCTGACCGCTGGCCTGCTCACGTGCAGGCGTTCCGCGATCCGGGCCTGGATGACGTCGACGTCATCCTCTTCGAGCTCGAAGATGCATTCGCAGTACTCCTCGAACGCAGGGTGGTGCTCTCCAACCGCTGGCATGTCGCGAGGCTACTCCGCGTCATCGTCCCCGTGCCCGGCGCAGCCACGATTCCGCGTACCGCAATCGTCGCTCGAGTTGCTCGGACGTGGCCGCGCTCACCTTCGCCACGCCGGCGAGGCGGTTCATCTCGGCGTTCACCTTGCCGTGGCTCAGCCCGGTGATGTCGACCAGGCGCTGGGCCACGAACGCGTTCCGGGCGCGGAGGTCGTCCTTGATCTCGGCCACGCTGCGGGCGTCGTCGCGAACGAAACCTGCGTCGGTGGGGATCTCGGGCAGGTGCAGGTCGAGCGCGGCCGACAGCTCAGGATCGTCGGCATCGGACGGTGCGTCGACCTCGGACTCGTCGTCGTAGGCCACGCCCTCAGCGGTGACGCTGTGGATCTTCATGCCCGTCGCGACCGAGCTCAGCACCGAAAAGAGCGACAGCTGTTCGGGCTCGTCGGCAACCGACGCACTGTCGAGCGCTGCCTCCGCATCGACGTTGATCCGATCGTCGTCTGGGCCCGGAGGTCGCAGCACGTGACGCCGAGCCTCGGCGATGGAGAACGCGTGCGCACGAAGGCGCGGGTCATCCGGCAGGAACACGTACGCCTTTTGTGCGCCGCAGCCGGATTGCCAACGCACGAGGCGGCCCACGGCTTGGCGGAAGAACAGCTCGGTGGTGACGGTGGTGGCGTACACACCGACTCGGAGGCGGGGGATGTCGACACCCTCGCTGACCATGCGCACGGCGACGAGCCACGGTGCCTGCGACGCGGCGAACGTGGCGATGCGGCCCGAAGCCGCGGGGTCGTCGCTCACGACGACCTCTGCAGGGACACCGAAGTTGCGGCGGATCAGCGCAGCGATGGCGTGCGCGTGCTGTTGGTCCATCGCGATGACCAGACCCCCGGCGTCGCGCTGGCCGTCGGGTGCACTGCGGATGGCCATCAGCCGATCGTGGGCTTGTCGGATGACGGCTTGCAGCCAGTCGCCGTCGAGGCTCAAGGCGGTGCGCAGGCGATGTGCCATCTGGTCGCGGGCGAGCTCGTCATGGAAGTTGGCGCTGATGATGCTCCCGTC
>JAYSLK010000410.1:0-1778 GCA_043725585.1 Actinomycetota bacterium | reverse complement strand
GGAGGAGATCAGCAGTGTCAGCAGTCGATCAGCACAGCACGATCGCGGTCACCGGCGCTGCCGGGTTCATCGGCGGGTGGGTGGTGCGCGAGCTGCTCGACCGCGGGCACCGGGTGCGCGCCTGCGTCCGCGACCCCCACGACGGTTCGAAGATCGGGTTCCTGCAGGCGATGCATCCGTACGCCTCGGGGCGACTGACACTCCACGCCGCCGATCTCGACCGTCCGGGTTGCTTCGACGACATCTTCCTCGGGTGCGACGGGGTGGCGCACGTGTCGCATGTCAGCACCTACGACGACATCGACTACGTGCGACGCACGTGTGATCACATCATCGGGAGCATCGAACGATCGGGCTCCGTGCGGCGGGCGCTCATCACGTCGAGCCTCGCCGCCGTGATCTCCGAGGCGGACATCACCGAGCTCGTGCGACGACCGATCTGCGACGAGGACCGCATGCCCGACGACTCGAACCCAAAGCGGTCCGCCGAGCGTGGTCAGGGCTACTCGATCGGCAAGGTGCTGGCACAGCAGGCCTTCGCCGAAGCGGCGGCGGCGAGCTCGTCGGGCTGGGACGCGATCACGATCTGCCCGGCCGACAACGTCGGGCCGATCCAATCGGCGCACCAGAAGAACGGCGGACCGTGGCAGCACCTGACCGAGCTGATGCTGCGCGGTCGCTCCGAGATCTTCCACGGCACCGGCCCCTACCGACCGTGGATGCCGGTCGACGTGCGTGACGACGCCGCCTGCCAAGCGGGTCTGCTCGAGAGCGATCGAGTCGCCAACGGTGAGCGGTATCTCGCCTGGTCGACCGAGCGGCGTGACTACGAGGACATCGTGGCGACGATCGATCGGGTACTTCCGGAGCTGCGTCATGATCCGGGAACGATCGCGGACAACGCACCCGAGCGCCACAGGGCGCGCGAGGCCGAGTTCCGCGCGATCTGGGCGGGGCTCGTGCTCCGCAACGACCGGATCCGATCGGTGCTGCCGATCGAGTTCCGGCCGTTCGACGACTCGATCCGCGACTGCGTGGAGTCCCTTCTCGCCGTCGCCGGCGTGGAGCCCAGCCGCAGCGATACCGGACGGACTACGAACCGTGGCGGTAGCGCCGGTGCCTGATCCGCCAGCCGTCGTCGGTGCGCACCACGTCGTCGTCGTACGACCCGTAGAACACGCCAGTCGGATCCTTCCGGTCGGACGGCCCGACCGGGTACAGGCCGCGCGACCACAGCCGGACCAACGGTCCGCCGTCGCGCGGGTCGGTCGACACCGATTCGATGAACATGTTCGTCAGGATGTGAGAGCCCGGATGCGCGCCGGTGCGGCCCATGAACTCCATGATCTCGTCGAGGCCGACCAGGCGGAACCGGCCGTCGGTGACCTCCCAGATCGCGTCGGTGGTGAACACCTGGAGCAGACGTTCGGGCTGCAGCCGGTCGAGGGCGTCCGCGTAGCGGGCAGGTAGCTCCATGATGTCGAGGCGATCGTCGGCGGTGAGGTGCACGATCGCACCGTACTGAGCACGAGACATGACCTTGTACCCGTGGTGCACCGCCTTGCCCCGGGCGCCTCACCGGCACCTCGCTCTATCATTCTTCGATGTCGGCGAGACTGGTCGTTGAGGGGTTCTGGACCGCAATGCAGGCGAACGACTGGCATCGCGCGGCCGAGCACTTCGTCGAGGACATCGGCGTGATGTGGCCCTGCAGCGGTGAGCAGATCATCGAACGCAAGAACCTCGCCGATCTGCAGGCCGTCTACCCATCCAAGACA
>JAYSLK010000409.1:0-5184 GCA_043725585.1 Actinomycetota bacterium | reverse complement strand
CGCCACGCCTCGACCAGCACGTCCACGCCCGTTCGCGGGACCAGCCGACGCACGGCGACGAACCGCACGGGTGCCGAATCGACCGAGCTCGAGACATCGGAGGTGTCGAGCGCGGGCGAACAGGATGGTTCGCTGGAGCCAGACGGTGACGTCGAGCGGGGCAGCACGAACCGATCGGTGTCGACGCCGTTGGTGATCACGGTCGTCGTGCTGCGGGGCGCGATCCGCCGCACGAAGTCCTCGGTGAACGCCGAGACGCACACGACCAGGTCGGCGAACTCCAGCACGCGGCGACCGACGGCCCGGTCGGCGGCGCGTTCGACCATCTCCACCGGCCACGGGTACTCGACCCACGGACTGTGTTGGACGACGACGAACGGTCGACGTGCAGCTCGAGCAGCCCTGGCCGCAGCGACGGTGATGGGATACACATGGCCGTGTGCGACCACGATGTCAGCACGGCGCGCGTCGGCCATCAGCCGTCGGCGCAGACCGGGAGCCGGCAGCGGTACCGGCACGTTGAACCAGCGTTCGAGTGGATTGGCCATCCGGTGGCGGGTGATGCTCAGCGCACCCTCGGCGCTGTGTCGCGGAGCCTGACCGTCTCGGGCGGCGCTGCCGGCCGCGCGAGATGTGTGTGCGTTCACGGTCCAACCACGGTCGACGAGCTCGCGTGCGTGGGCCGCCGCCACCGTTTCGATGCCCCCGGTGTGAGGGTGCCAGTAGTGCGTGGTCACCAACACAGTCGGCCCGCTCCGCGCCGTTCGCATGCCCGAAACTTTAGCGGGACAAATGCACCTGGTGACGACTAAGCTACCCAGCGTGACGGATGGCGGATCCTCTGTCGCGCGCAACACCGCGCGACGTCGGCTGGCGGCCCCCGCGCGGCGCGCCGCGGCGCAAGCGAGCGGGCGGGTGCCGATCGATGCTGATCGCCTCGTGGACGATGGTGTTGGTGGTCTGCCCGAGGTGATCGACGCACCCGAGCCCACACCGGCAGCGCACGACGGTGGCGTGAAGCCCGAACCGCCGCTCGCGCGGGGCTCGGCGAAGCGCGTCTCACCATCTGCCGCATCGCACGTCCCGGGCACGAAACCGGGATCGGGCGCCGTGTCCCCACGGCGGGCGGTGATCGACGACCCAGGCCTCGCTCCGGCCGGCACGGGCTCTGGCCGGGTGGGAAAGCCTGCCCCATCCGACCGTTCCCGCAGGGCCGCCGCCGATCGCACCGGTGGTGGAGGCGGTCGTGGTGGTCGTGGCGGCGGTGGTCGTGGCGGCGGTGGTCGTGGCGGTGGTGGTGATGATGGTGGTGGAGACGGCGTTGAAGCGGAGATCGTCGATGCCGTCGATGCCGTCGATGCCGTCGATACGGACGTCGACCTCGTCGATACGGACGTGGAACTCGTCGATACGGACGTGGAACTCGTCGAAACGGACGTGGAACTCGTCGATACGGACGTCGACCTCGATGAGTCCATCGATGTCGGCCGAACGAATCGCCGGCATCGGCTGTCCTGGATCAAGCGGTCGCACCGCCCATCCCGACCGGAGGACGTCGACGACGATGTGGATCAGGACGAGCCTGGCGACGATGGCGTGGCAGGCGACCCCCGCGACCTCCCTGACTCCGATGACTCGGGTGATGACGCGTCCGATTCGCTCGAGGTGTCCGAGCCCCACACGAACGACGAACGTCAGGCCCGCCGCCAGATCCGCAGGGAGGTCGCGCTCTCGTTCTCGGTCTCGATCGGTGTCGCGGCGGTGCTCGCGATCGCGATCCGGCGCGCCACTCCGCTGTGGCTCCCCCTCGACGCCTCGCACTTCGTGGCCGAGGCAGAGTGGCTTCGCGGCTCACATGACATCCTTCCGGCGATCCACCCTCCGGTGTTCCCCGCCGTGGTGCTGGCGATCGACACGGTCACCACTCCCTGGACGGCGGTGTTGCTGGCGATGTGTGCGTCGTACGCCGTGCTGCACCTCGCGATCTACGCACTGATCCGCCAGTTCCACCGGCCGACGGTCGCCGCAGCTGCCACTGCCGTTGCTGCGATGACACCGGTGTCGGCCGAGATACTGGGCTGGGGTGGTGGTGCCAACCTCCTCGGCACCGCCTTCGCGATCGGTGCCCTCGCGGCGACCGAGCGATGGGTGCGGGAGCGGCGCGGCGCGTGGTCGGTCGGTGTGCTCATCGGCCTGTCGATCGCGACGCATCCGGTGGCGATGATGCTCGTGATGTACCTCGTCGGCTTCCGTGTCGGATGGGCTCTGCTCGTCCACCTCCGCGACGCCAGACGGCGCACGGTGCCGATCCGCGCAGACGATCGCCCGTCTGCCCTGTCGGCCGACTCGAGCGAGGAGAACGAGGCACATCGTCGACTGCGCCGGCTCGGGCCGTCCTCGGTCCTCGGTTGGGCCAGGGTTGCGTTGGCAGCGGCTCCGTTCGTGGGCGTCTCGCTCTACTACTACCTCGGCATCCAGTCGCCCGGTCAGAGCGCGCTCGGTCCTCCCGACCTCTCGGTGCTGGTCAACCTGCTCACCTGGGCCGGACGCGAACAGACCTTCATCTTCGTGATGAACGTCGCCGCGGTGCTCAGCCCGTTCTTCGCCTTCCACCGGGCCTCGCAGGCATCGTCGATGGCGGTCGTCACCGTGCTCGTGCTCGGCACGGCGCTCGTCAAAGGCGACCCGTCTTACCAGTCGCGCTTCATCTACGTGTTGCCCGTGCTGATCGCGTTCGCCGTCGCGGAGCTGGGGACACCCGTGGTCCGTGCGCTCGCATCGCGGCAGCGCCGACACGACCCGATCATGCCGGTGCTCGTCACCACCGCGGCCGTCATGGTGCTCGCCCAATCCGGCTTTGCGGTCAGACTCGACGCGGCGATCGACTTCTACGAGCGGGTCGAACCCGAGGACCTCGCCCTGCTCTCCGGCCTGCCATCGACCGACGGGGTGGTGGCGTCGAGCCACTACGCCCAGTCGACGGCCGAGCCGACGAGTTGGTTCCTGAACGCGGCGACCGGCAGACCCGCCTGGTCGCCGATCGGGCCGTGGCTGTCGACCGTGGGCGTCGAGACCAGAGCTGGGGCGACGATGCAGCGGTACTTCGCCGGTCAGGTGGGAATCGAGAACGGGCGGTTCCAGGTCGCCGTCACGGGAACGCCGGAGGGGTACTACTCGATCGCCGTCGCCACCCTCGACGACTACTACTACACGCCGCTGTTCGACCTCGACGTGGCCAGAACCCGCTGGCCGTTCCCTGTGGTCTCGGCCGAGGCGCTGCTGGTCTCGGAGCGTGAGGTCGAGCTGATCCTGTACGGGAGCAGAAAGGCACAGAAGATCGAGATGAAGATCGAGCTCACCGACGACGATGTCACGCTCGAGGCAGAGAGCGGTGTGCGCGGCTCGAACGACTGGCATGTCGTCCTCACCCCGGGAAAGGCGTGGCAGGTGTCTCGGCTGGCGTCGTCCGAGCTCTTCGTCGAGCACGTCTTCGGTGACCGCCTCCTGTCGTCCGACGTCCGCGTGAGCAACGTGGATGCTCCCGCCCGCGCGACCATCTACAACACCGGTGATCCGATCGACTTCGACGTGGTCGATTCGCGACGGTTCGGCCTCGTGTGGACCGCAACCGACGGCTTCGTCGATCCGATCACGTCCGAGAGCTTCGAGGAGCAGGACCTCGCGGACTCCCTCGACGTACGCCAGGTGGTGGTGTGGCGCAACACGGGCGTCGCCGAGCGATTCAACACCGACTGCTACTCCCTCCTCGACAGCTCCGCCAACCTCGTGAGTTTCGAGCGCACCGACGCCTGCGGGTGACGATCGTGCCCGGTCGATCGACACATCGTTCGCTGGGGTACGCCGGCGAGCCGGTGCTTGCGGGTGCTCCACGAGCGTGGGCGGGGTTCACCCCGTGGGTGGCTGCCGCGCTGATCGTCGTCTGGCGATTGGTCGCCCTGTCGAGGCATGGCGACCCGGTCGGTGTCGACATGGGGAACTGGGTGCGGATCGGACGCAGCTGGCTGGGCGACGTCGGCGTGAGCGATGCGGTCTACCCCCCGATCGTGCCAGCCGTGGCGACCGTCGTCGACGTCCTGATCGGCCAGTTGTGGACCTCGCGGCTGCTCCAGGCTCTGGCCGGCGTCGCGCCCGGTCTCGGTGTCTGGAGCGTGCTGCGCACCCGCGTGCGACCGGGTTGGGCGATCGGGGCGTCGCTCGTCGTGGCCTTGGCAGCACCGACATCGGCGGCGGTTGCGTGGGGCGGTGTGCCACAGCTGCTCGGTCTCGGACTGTTCCCCGTGGCGGTCGATCGGGTACGGCGCTGGGCGAGCGAGCCCACGACATCGCGAGCATGGCGCGCCGGTCTGGTACTCGTCGCGACCGGACTCGTCTCGACGCTGATGTTCGGTCTGAGCATCCTCGCCGCACTCATGGCCGGTGCCCTGGCGGCCGCTGGACGGCGCGGCCTCCCCGTCGAGAGGCGACGCTGGGGCCAGGGCCTCGCAGTGATGGGTGCGACACTCGCGGTGTTGTTGCCGTGGTACATCCCGATCTTTCTCCGGCAGCGGTTGCCGGACGACCGGGTGTCGTCCTTGCGCGGTGGCTCGGCGATCGGCGATGTGCTCGGCTGGCCCATCGCCGTGTGGGTCCTGTTCGCCGTGCTGTCGCTCCTCGGCGTGTTGATCGCTCGTGCCGCTGGCGGAACGTGGTGGGCGACCGCTGCGGGGTGTTGGGGCACCGCGGTGGTGGCGGTTGCGGCCACCGAGACTCGGCTGTTGTTCGTCGTGCCGTCATGCGTTGTCATCGGCGTGGGCTCGATCGGAGCACTTCGATCAGGTGGGCTGTCCGCCTCGAGCCCGTCGCCCGGGGCGGAGGTGCGGGCCCGCAGCATCGACCGACGAGACCGCGTCGCCGGCGTGCAGCGCTGGTCGGCGGGGCCGTTGCTCATCGCGTTGGCGATCGTTGCCGTCGTCGCCCCTGCACGCCTCGACGAGCAGATCGAGTACTACGAGCGGTTCACGCCGGAAGGCACGATCGCCGCGACCGAGTGGCTGGCCGGCCGGGCTGGCGCCGACGAACTGGTGGTGTCCGCGCCCGTCGAAGGCGTCCCGACAGGTTGGTGGGTGGAAGCCGCGGGTGTCGACGCCTGGGTGGCGTCGCGCCCCGACTGGATCTTCTTTCCCG
>JAYSLK010000408.1:0-6164 GCA_043725585.1 Actinomycetota bacterium | reverse complement strand
GGCACCGGATGGGACTACGGCGCCGAGATCGGCGCCGTGCAGGACCTCTGCCAGTACTGGCGCACCACGTTCGATTGGCGGGCGGCCGAGGCCGAGCTGAACCGATGGCCACAGTTCACCACCGACGTCGACGGCATCCACCTCCACTTCATCCATGCCACCAGCCCGCATCCCGAAGCGATCCCGCTCTGCCTCACCCACGGATGGCCAGGCTCGATCAGCGAGTTCATGGACGTGCTCGGTCCGCTCACCGACCCGACGGCGCACGGCGGCGATGCCCGCGATGCCTTCCATGTCGTGGCCCCCTCCATGCCGGGCTATGGATTCAGTGGTCCGACCACCGTCTCTGGAGTCGACATCCGCCGTGTCGCCGCGACGAACGTCGCGCTGATGGCGCAGCTCGGCTACGACCGTTACGCCGCGCAAGGAGGCGACTGGGGCGCGATCGCCACCGCACACATGGGCCAGCTCGACCCCGAGCACCTCTACGGCATCCACGTGAACATGGCCATTCCCCGCCCTCCCGAGGGTGATCCGATGGCCGGCGTGCTCCCTGACGAGATGAAGGGTCTCGCCGACATGGCTCGCTTCCGCGACGAAGAGACCGGCTATCAACGCATCCAGGGCACGAAACCGCAGACCTTGGCCTACGGCCTCACCGACTCCCCTGCTGGCCTCGCAGGGTGGATCCTCGAGAAGTTCCGCACGTGGAGCGACTGCGGAGGCGATGTGTTCTCGGCCTTCTCCCGCGATCGGTTGCTCACGAACATCACCATCTACTGGGTCACCGGCACGATCAACTCGTCGACCCGGCTGTACTACGAGTCGATGCGGGCCGGTGGGCTCGGAGCGCTCACCGGACGGGTCGACGTACCGACGGCGATCGCGATGTTCCCCCACGAGCTGTACCGCCCACCGCGTTCGTGGTGCGAGCAGGTGTACGACGTGCAGCAGTTCACGCACATGCCGTCGGGCGGTCACTTCGCCGCGATGGAAGAACCCGAACTCCTGGTCGACGACATCCGTACGTTCTTCCGGCGCTTCCGGCAGGTCAGGCAGGTCAGGCAGGTCAGGAACTGACCACGCGCAGCGGCAGACGCTTCATCGGACGGAGGAAGATGCTGGGCTCGTGAACCGGCGACGGCATCTCCTCGGCCAGTTCGAACGACGCGAACCGGTCGAGGATCGCCGTGAACGCGCTCGCCATCTCCTGACGAGCGAGTGCGGCGCCGACGCAGAAGTGCGCACCGAAGCCGAACGCCGCGTGGTTCCGAGCGTTGCCTCGCGTGATGTCGAATCGGTCGGGCTCGTCGAACACCCTCGGATCACGATTGGCCGCACCGAAGCGCATCATCACGTTCGCACCTTCGGGTATCTCGGCTCCCGCCACCTGCGCCGGGCACATGGCTTGACGCCACAGTCCCTGCACAGGGGCGTCGAAACGCAGCACTTCTTCGATGAAGTTGCCCATCAGCGCCGGCTGCTCGCGCAACAACCGCTGTTGGCCGGGATGGCGAACCAGCAGCCACATGCCGGCCGACAGCGATGCCGTGGTGGTCTCGAACCCGCCCGTGACCAGTTGGTGCATCAGGTCCTGCAGCTCGTGCATCGTGAACGGCTCTTCGTCGTCGCCGTGGGCATGGACGAGCATCGAGATCAGGTCGGAGCTGGGCTCGGCTCGACGACGGTCGAACTCGACCGCCAGGAACCGCTGGGCTTCCACCTCGATCGCGGCCTCTGTCATCGCTTCTTCCACCGACATCTGCGGTCGGTTGGCGAGCGCCAGCATCGCGTCGGCCCACCGCCGAAACGTGCGGTAGTCAGCACGATCGAGTCCGAGCTGTTCGGCGATGAAGATGCCGGGCAGCGGCAGCGCGAAATCGGCGACGAACTCGCACTCGCCCCGCTCGGCGATGGAATCGACGAGCTCGCGAGCGATCGCGTCGATGTGCGGGGTGAAACCACGCACCGCCGCAGGAGTGAACACACGATTCAACAGCTTGCGATAGCGGGTGTGCACCGGTGGGTCGGTGCGCTGCAACGTGGCCTGGCGAGGCCACCCATGCTCGACCAAGGTCTGGTGGTAGGCGATCTGGGCCGCGCTGGCACGGCGAGACCGGGCAGGCGTGCTCGAGAACGTGGCGATGTCCTGCAACGCCTCGCGCGCCTCGGCGAGACCGCCGATCACCCAGAGGTCGATGTCGTCTTCGTGCCACACGGGGCAGGAGGCAAGGCGACCTGCGTAGTAGTCGAACGGATCGTCCTGCACGGCGGGGTCGGTGAGGCCTGACATCGCGATCACGCTAGTGCTCTGACCACAAACGTTTGCGCGGGTGTGTCATGCAGCGATTGGTTGTGGTCGGCCCCATCGGTGGCCTTTCTCGGCTCGGACGCGTGCTCGTTCGCGGCGTTGCGCGGTGAGGAGTTCAGGCGCCCGGGCGTGTGCGTTGCGCCAGCGGAGATGTGCGTGGAGGTGGCGGGTGAGCACGACGTGGTTCGGGTGGTTCGAGTTGTTCAACACGAACCAGCGGAGCGGCCCGAAGTGCGCCTCGATCGGGTTCGCCCACGAGCTGTACGTGGGGGTGAAACACAACTCGACCCGATTGCGTGTTGCCCACTCGCGGATCTTGATGCCTTTGTGGGCGGAGAGGTTGTCGAGGACCACGTAGATCGGCTTGCCGTCGGGGCGCGCCGCTCGGATCGACTGCAACGCGGCCAGCACGTTCGTAGCCGACTTGCGCCGTCGAACGACTCCCCACATGGTGTCGTCACCGATCGAATAGCAGCCGTGGAACTGCCGCACCCCGTGCAGCTTGTGATAGTTCGCCGGCTGACGCTGCGGCTCCGACGCCTTGGTCCAGCAGTTCCCGCCGACCGGGCGGATGTTCAACGGGCCGAACTCGTCGAACGCGAAGCACCTGTCCGGGAACGTGTTGGTGACGTGTTCGATCCGGTCGAGCTTGGCGTCACGGTCCGGGTCGTTGGATTCCTTCCACGTCTTGGTCCGCTGAAACGTCACCTGATTCGCGGCGAGGAACCGACGGCACCGTTCCCGACCAACCCCCACAATGCGTTCGTCGTTGTCGGCCAAGAACTCGATCAGCTTACGGATCGACCACCGGGTGAACGGCTGACCAAGCTTCTCGGGTCGGGTA
Organism: Actinomycetota bacterium; assembly: GCA_043725585.1. GTDB lineage: Bacteria > Actinomycetota > Acidimicrobiia > Acidimicrobiales > Ilumatobacteraceae > VFMC01. The sequence continues at coordinate 3,009 of JAYSLK010000408.1, read as the reverse complement.
TTGGCCATCGCGACGATGAACATCTCATCGTCAGTCGTGATCTGGCGGGGACGGCCACCCGCCCACTGAGGGTCCAGCGATCGCATCCCCAGCTCGTTGAACCGGTGGATCATCTCACGCACCCGATCCTCAGACGTCGACACCAGCCGGGCAATGACCGGCACCGTGTTCCCTCCCGCTGACGCCTGCACGACAAGCGCACGACGCCACTTCACGATCGACTTGTCCGACCGGCCACCACCGCGTCTCACGATCTGGGTGATCTGACGGCCCTCCATCTCAGAGAGCCGACGAACTCGCAACGGTTGAGTCATCACCCAAGTCTGCGCGACCACGAACACCAAGTGGTGGACGCGCACACCCACCAACGTTCACGGCCAGAGCACTAGACACCCTCGACATCGCATCAGCACTCGGACGCGATGTCCGGCTGAGTGTTGCTGGCCCCGATCTTCCTCGTGCTCGGAGAACGCCGGCCCGAGAGAGACGTACCCCTTCAGTTGGGGGGCCGGAGGCCGATGATGGGAGTGATGTCCGACACCATCGAGGCGACGCTCCCGGCGAGCACCCCAGGGCTGAATGATGGGACGATCTACATCGGCCGCCAGCCGGTGTTCGACCGTGCTCGAAAGGCGGTCGCGTATCAGTTGCTGCATCGGGGCACCTCCGACGGGTCCGCCGATCCTGCACCGGAGGCGAGCGCCCGGCAGCTCATCGAGCACACGTTGCTCCAATGGGGCGTCGACAAGCTGCTCAACGGCAAACCCGGCTATGTCCGTGTGGATGCAGACTTCCTGAGCGACGGGCTCCACCTCGCCCTGCCGCAACATCAGGTCGTGCTCGAGATCCGGGGCGACGTCGAGTCCGATGGCTCTCTGTTCTCGCACGCGCTCGGCGCCAAACTCGCCGGCTACCGGATTGCGATGTGCCACGTGCCCGAGCATCCGGAGGGTTCATCGGGCGACCTGTTCAAGCTGGCTGACGTGGTGAAGGTCGACATGGCTGCGACGCCCACCGCCGACCTCGAGCGCACCATCGCGTCGCTGCGGATCAGTGCACCGTTCGCACGGTTGATGGCCGAGGGCGTGGATGAACTGCACCACTACCGGACGGCGATGGCCCTGGGCGTCGAGCTGTTCGAGGGCTTCTTCTTCGCCCAGCCGGAGCTCCTGAGCAGGTCTGCGCGCACGGTGGGCAGCATGGCAGCAGTCGCACTTCTGGCGGAGGTGCAGTCACCCGACGTCAGCATCGAGCGCCTGGAGCAACTGGTGGCGGTCGATCCGACCCTTGCCTTCCGGTTGTTGAGCCTCGTGAACTCGAGCACGACAGGGCTCGCGACCAAGGTGGAATCGGTGCACCACGCGCTCGTGTTGCTCGGCATCGAGCGTGTGCGACAGATGGCGACGTTGCTGACGATGGCCTCGCGTTCGAAGGACAACGACGAGATCATCACCCTGGCGGCGATCCGAGCCTGGATGGCCAGAGCCACGGTCGACGTGCCCGAACTCGAGAACGGTGCATACACCGCCGGGCTGCTGTCGGTGCTCGACGTGGTCTTCCACATCCCGATGGCCGAGCTGATCGAGGGTCTCCCGCTGGCACCGACCGTGGCCGAGGCGCTCGTCGACGGCACCGGCCCGCTCGGCAACGCGCTCGCCGCCGTTCGCGCCTACGAGCGCGCCGACCTGCACGCGCTCGAGCGCCTGCGCCCCGGAGAGCTGGCGCGCTTCTTGCAGGTGTACCGAGACGCGGCGGCTGCGGCCCAAGAGCTACGACACCACCTCGACGCGGCATAGCGAACGCCCTCAGCGTTGCCGCGTCGACCCCGACGACAGATCGAGGCCGGCGGCGCGGGCCGCGGCGGCGTAGGCGGCGGCGAGCGAGTCGATCGTCTCGTGGGCGTTCAACCCGCTGGGATTGGGCAGCACCCAGAGCTCTGCACCACCGAGTCGCTCGACCTGGCGGCCGGCCAACGCCTTCGGCCGGCGCAAGGCCTGGCGGTAGGCGGTGAGCCCGAGCACCGCGACGACCTGCGGTCCGAGCCGCTTGACCGTGGCCTCGAGTCGTTGTGCACCAACGCGCAGATCTTCGGTCGACAACTGGTCGGCGCGTGCGGACGCGATCGATGCGATGTTGGTGATGCCGATACCACGCTCGCGCAGCATCGCGAGATCGTCGGGCGTCATCCCACCGCTCGCGTCGACCAGCCAGGGCGTGATGCCGGCGCGATGCAGGGCCGGCCAGAACCGGTTCCCGGGGCGGGCGAAGTGCGCATTCACGGCAGCGGTCCACAAGCCGGGATTGATGCCCACGAACAGCAGCCGAAGGTCGGCACCCGCAAGGTCGTCGACCTGTGCACCGCTGTGTTGAAGCAGCTCAGCACGGGTGAATCGGCGAAGAGGGCGGGTCACCGGACCAGTCTCGCCGCGTCGTCGAGCGGTCGCCACCATGTCGGTCGGCCGTTCGGCGCGCCCATGACACGTGTCACCCGCGCGCACAACAGTGTTGCGGTTGCGTTACAACGTCACCCATGAACCGCCCGAATCTCTCATCCAACGCGCCCCGACACAGGTACGAGCACCTAGCGGAGCACCTCAGCGGGAGCGATCGACGCCGCCGCCGGCGGCGCATGGTGCAGCGATGCTCCGCTGTCGTGGCCACGCTGTTCCTCGGTACCAGTCAGTGCGACGGGCCGGCGGCATCGTCCGCGAGCCACCCCACCTCGCCGGCAACGCCCGTCGTCTCCGTCTCGCCGCTCGCGATCAACCCGCCCGAGGCAGCCGCACCCACTGCCGAGCCGACGCCAGTGACGACTCCCGTGGCAGCGGTGACCGCACGCGTCGTCGTTCCGGGACCCGACGGCACCGAGGTGACGGGTCGTTGCACCCAGTACGAGGATCTCTTGATGACCCACGCACCCGCGATCGGCTGGGACGTCCTACGAATGTCGCGCTTGGCGTGGCGAGAATCGAACTGCTGGGCCGTCATCCGATCGCGCACGAGCGACTC
>JAYSLK010000407.1:0-3227 GCA_043725585.1 Actinomycetota bacterium | reverse complement strand
GTGGCGGCGAATCTGCAACGCTGGCGAGATGCGTTCCCCCACCGTCCTGACCACTGACCTGTCTTCACCGACGCCCGCCGCGTGCGTGACGCTGTGAGCGCACCCGTTCGCATCGCGTTCCTGGGTGGTCTCGGTGAGATCGGCCGGAACTGCATGGCGGTCGAGCACGACGATCGCATCCTGCTCATCGACTGCGGTCTCATGTTCCCGGATGCCGACATGCACGGGATCGACCTGGTGCTGCCCGATTTCACCTACCTGCGCGAGCACGCCGATCGCATCGAGGGGTGTGTGGTCACCCACGGTCACGAGGACCACGTGGGTGCCCTGCAGTACCTGCTGCGCGACTTGAGCTTCCCGATCTTCGGTTCACCGGTCGCTCTCGGCCTGGCGCGCAACCGGATCGAGGAGGCCGGTCTGCTCGGCCGCACCGAGCTCGTGGCCGTGGGCGACGGTGAGCGGCGCCAGATCGGCCCGTTCGATGTCGAGTTCATCCCCGTCACGCACTCGGTTCCCTACGCCCATGCGATCGCCCTGCACACACCGCAGGGCGTGATCCTGCACACCGGCGACTTCAAGCTCGACCTCACCCCGGTCGACGGCCGCCGAACCGACCTGGGGCGCATCGGCGCGCTCGCGTCGACGGAGGGGATTCGACTGCTGCTGGCCGACTCCACCAATGCCGAGGAGCACGGCTATGCACCGAGCGAGTCGAGCGTGGGAGCGGTGTTGCGGCAGCTGTTCATGGAGGAGCCCGACCGCCGGATCATCACAGCGAGCTTCGCCAGCCACCTGCACCGCATCCAGCAGATCATGGACGCTGCGGTGGCCACGGGTCGCGTCGTTGCCACCCTTGGTCTCAGCATGAAGAAGAACGTTCGCATGGGCCGCGACCTCGGCATCATCTCCATTCCCGACGCATCGCTGGTCGACATCGACGACATCGACAAGTACCCGCCCGGCAAGGTGTGCATCGTGTCCACCGGTTCGCAGGGTGAGCCGATGTCGGCCCTCGCCCTGCTGGCCCGTGGCGAGAGCAAGTGGGTCAAGGTCGGCGAGCACGACACGGTCATCCTGTCGAGCCACGCCATCCCCGGCAACGAGGGAAACGTCAACCGGGTGATCGACGGCCTGCTGCGGGCCGGGTGCGAAGTGGTGCACAGCGGCGTCGCCGACGTGCATGCCACCGGACATGCCCAGGCCGACGAGCTGAAGACCTACCTGTCGATCACCAACCCCGAGTGGTACGTGCCGATCCACGGCGAGTACCGCCACATGGTGGCGAACGCGAAGCTCGGCATGCTGATGGGGGTGGCTCGCGACCACGTGCTGCTGTGCGAGGACGGCGACGTGCTCGAACTCGGCGACGACGGCCTCGAACGAGCCGGACGCATACCCGCTGGCTACCTGTACGTCGACGGGATCATCGGCGACGTGGGGCAAGGGGTGTTGCGGGATCGGCAACTGCTGGCCGAAGAGGGAGTGGTGGTGGTCGTGGTCACCGTCGACATGGAGACGCGCAAGGTGCTCACCGGTCCGGAGATCATCACCCGAGGGTGGGTCTACGCACCCGAGGCCGAGGATCTTCTCGACGAGGCGTGCGACACGGTCGCCGCGGCCGTCGAGAAGTCGCTGGCCAACGGAGTGCGTGACGTGGAGAGCCTCGAACGCGACGTGCGTCGGGCCGCCGGCAAGTTCGTCAGCGATCGCACCAAGCGACGGCCGATGATCGTGCCCGTCGTGATGGAGACCTGATGCACACGGGCAGGAGGGCGGCGCCGCGATGCGCGCCGTGATGGCCGCTGTGGCCGCTGTGGCCGTCGCGTTCGTCCCGGCGTGCAGCGACGACGGCGACACCTCCCCGACGTCGTCGTTGTCGCTCGGGCCCGCCGAGTGCGCGGCCTCCGACCCGGTGCTGATGGTCGACCGGATCGATGCTGCAGCGGCTGCGGTCGAAGCCCAGCTCGGGGAGCCGCAGGTCTACTTCGAGATCAATGCGACGCCGTTGCTGGTGAACCTGTTCGTCGCCGATCCGGTCGCGAAGACGGTCACGCCCTACGCCTTCGTCGGTGACGAGTTGTCGTCGGAGGCGCCACTGTCGGTGGAGGCGGGATCGGCGTTCCCCGCGTCGGCGTTGTCGATCGATCCGGAGCGTGTGCTGTCCTGCGTCGTCGATCAGTTGCCCAACAGCGTGATCGAGGTCTTCTTCGTCGAGGCGAACGCCGAGGGCGCCCTTCGATACACCGTGCTCACGTCGAACGACCAAGGCGGTCAACTCGCGGTCGAGGTGAGCGGTGACGGCCTGGTGTTGGCCGTCGATACAGCCTGACCCCAGCGGTGGCCGACGCGGCGGTCGTTGCGAATCCTCTGGGCACCGCGATGTGGAACGGGGTCTGGAGCGTGAAGCCGTCGAAGCCGTGCAGCGCCGCAGCGGTGGTGCTGCATGCCCACGCCGGCCCGCCGACCGATTCGAGCAGGTTCCCCAACTCGGCCAGACGCTCGGCGAATCGCAGAGGGTGGAGTCCCCCGATGTGGAAGCCGCTCGTCGCTCGGCGACAAGCCTGCGCTGGGACATTTACTGACGAGCGGATCGGACGACAGTGATGGCATGATCCACGTCGACCACCTCACCAAACGTTACGGCGACCCCGACAGCGAAATTGGTCGTGGTGGCCTACCGGACAGGCCTGGTCAGGCCGGGTGACACCCTCTGAACGGGCCTGCCCCCGGCACGGTGACGTCTCGAGCGGATGAGGGGTGCACCGAGCCTCGCGCGCCCCATTGGTAGGTTGGTCGTCGATGGCCACCTACAGCCCTGGCAAGGGCCGAAGCTCCAAACAGTCGGGCGCACGCTCACCCTCACGACCGTCGGCGGGATCGTCGCGTGCTCGCGCAGGGCGTGTCCGGAACGAGCGTGGCGATGGCCGCACCCGGCAGGGTTCGGCCGCGGCCGACATTCGCGAGGCGATCGGTGGTCGCGAGAACGAGTTCGTCGGCGTCGGGCTGATCGTCGCCGGCATCCTGATCGGGCTGGCCGTGTACTTCGACGTGGCCGGGCCACTCGGCCGGGGCGTCGAGACGCTCATCGGCTGGTTCACGGGACTCGGTCGCTACATGGTGCCGATCGCGCTGGTCGGCAGCGGTGCCGCGCTGGTGCACAGGGGCCAGAGCGAGAACCGCATGCGCCTGATCCTCGGTTGGACGCTCACCGCGCTCGCCGTGCTCGG
>JAYSLK010000406.1:0-2860 GCA_043725585.1 Actinomycetota bacterium | reverse complement strand
AGAAGGGATGGCGCGTCCGGTATGCCCATCCGGCCGACGGTGATCCGACCTGCATCGTGTCCCAGATCGAACAGACCCGGCAGTACACCGACTGTCGGGGTCGCACCCTCGAGGTCGACGACCTTGCCCGACCCGAACAGGCGCGGGTTCTGGTCAGCGACGTGGTCGTGATCGACCTCCGAGCCGCGGCGGAGGCGGACCCGTCGACCACCGTTCCGTCGACCGTCGCCCCATGACCGACGCTGCGTTCGACCGGCGCCGCTTCCTGGCTGCGCTCGCTGCGGCACCGGTGTTGACCGCTCTGCTCCAGGCATGCGGTGAGGACGACCGGCCCGCCGCGCCCAGAGCGCTCCGATCGGACCGCGCCCGCAACGCTGCCGACCTCTCGCTCGCGCTCGACGCGGCAACATCGATCAACCTCTTCGGCACCGACCTGTTCCGACAGTTCGCCGCGGCAGACCCGACCAGCAACATCGTCATGTCACCGACCAGCATCGCGCTCGCGCTCGGCATGGCCGCCGCCGGTGCCGGTGGCGCCACCCTCACCGAGTTCTTGCGCGTGCTCCGGATCGACGTGGAGCCAGCCGCGGACCAGCCGGCTGCCGACGAGTTGGCTGCCGAGTCGGCCGGCGCCAGACTCCACGCAGGCATGAATGCGGTCGAGGCGTCGCTGACCGCCCGGAACCGGTCGGGCGTGGAGGTCGAGATCGCGAACGCCACGTGGCTGCAGGACGAGATGGCGATTGCACAGCCGTATCTCGACGTGCTCGCCGAGCAGTACGGGGGTGGGGTGGAGACCGTCGACTTCACGTCCGACCCCGACAGCGCCCGACGGGCGATCAACGGGTGGGTGGCCGAACGCACCAAGGATCGAATCCCGGATCTGCTCGCGCCAGACGCTCTCGACGAGCTCACCCGGTTCGTGCTCGTGAACGCGGTGTACCTCTCTGCACGATGGGCAGAGCCGTTCTCGCCCGACCTCACTCGCGATGCGCCGTTCACCACAGCGGCCGGCGAGATCGTCGAGGTGCCGATGATGGTGCGCCAGGCGGAGCTGCCCCACGCATCGGGCGACGGTTGGCAGGCTGTGGAGTTGTCGTACGTGGGCGACGAGTTGGCGATGCTGCTGTTCCTCCCGGAACCAGGGTTCCTCCCGACGTTCGAGGAGATCTTCCTCGTCACCGATGCGACCCAGTACCTCGAGCCCCGACTGGTGCTGGTGCAGCTCCCTCGATGGGACATCGCATCCGACGTCGAACTCGCCGACGAGTTGTTCTCGCTGGGGCTCACCACTGCCTTCCGCGAGGGTGCCGACTTCACCCGCATCGCCACCGATGTAGCGCTGCACATCGGCACGGTGGGGCACCAGGCCAGCATCGCCGTGGGCGAGGAGGGCACCGAGGCCTCGGCTGCCTCCGCGGTCATCGGCGAAGCGGGTTCGGCCCCGCCCGTCGAGGAGCCCCTGAAGCTGACCTTCGACCGTCCGTTCGTGTTCGCGCTGCGCGACCGGCTCTCGGGCGCGGTGCTGTTCCTCGGTCGGGTGGCCGACCCGCGGGCCTGACCCCGCCTGGCCTGGGTCTGGGCGCTGAGCTCAGCGCAGCGCAGGCGGCAGGTTGGCCAACAGCCGGTCGACGAAGACCTCGCTGTGCTCGTCGAGCTTCGACCGGTTGATCGCCACTCCACCGAGCACGTCGGCGCCTCGGCCCATCACGGCCGACGTCAGCTTGTCGAGCGTCTTGGCCGGGTTCAGAGCGAAGGTGCAGAACACCGCCGACGTCTTGCCGCGCATCATCGGCAGCTTGTCGATGTTGCCGAGGCCCCACGGGGCCTGCCCCACCACGAACAGCCCGTGCACCCAGGTGCCGACCACCACCATGTCGGCTTGTTGGATGGCGGCATGATCCGGTTGCCGCACCCGGTTCAGACCGGTGATCATCCACCCTTCCTGCTGCAGCAGCGAGCCGATCCGCTCGCCTGCTTTCCATGTGTTGCCGGTGAGGCTCTCGACCAGGATTGCTGCCTTCATGGCAACGATTCAATCAGATGGCGCACGCTCGCTCTGCCTTCGCTGACACGACCACGGCCGATGCGGCGCAGGTCAGGACCTTCGACCTCGCCGCCGGGCGGTGGCGCCGCGGCGGGCGGCCGCCGTGGCACCCCGTCCCTAGGATGGTGACGTCATGTCGTCCGACCTCCAACTGTTCCCCGACGAGCCCGTCGATCCCGACGAACCGGCACCTCGGGGCCGGGTCGCCCTCGACGGGCTGAACCCGGACCAGCTCGACGCCGTCGTCCACCGCGGTGGCCCGCTGCTCGTCGTCGCGGGCGCCGGCTCGGGCAAGACCCGGGTGCTCACCCATCGCATCGCCCACCTCATCGACGAGGGCGTGCACCCGATGCAGATCCTCGCGATCACGTTCACCAACAAGGCGGCGGGCGAGATGCGCGAACGAGTGGCCGTGCTCGTCGGTCCCGTTGCGATGAAGATGTGGGTGAGCACGTTCCACTCGGCGTGCGTGCGCATCCTGCGCGCCAACGCCGATCGGCTCGGCTATCCGCGAACGTTCAGCATCTACGACCAGGCCGACGCCCAGCGCCTCACCGGATACGTCATCCGCGACCTCGGTCTCGACGCCAAGCGGTTCACGCCCCGCGGCGTGCACGGACTCATCAGCTTGTTCAAGAACGAGCTCGTGACACCCGACGAGGCAGCGACGAGAGCCGCCAACATCTTCGACCGCAAGCATGCCGACGTGTACCACGAGTACCAGTTGCGGCTGCACCGCGCCGGGGCGATGGACTTCGACGACCTGTTGATGAAGACCGTCGAGCTGTTCCAGCAGCACCCCGACGTGCTCGC
>JAYSLK010000405.1:0-6281 GCA_043725585.1 Actinomycetota bacterium | reverse complement strand
GCGCTGTCGAAGAACACCTCGGCCGTGCCGAGTGCGAGCGCGATGATCCACAACATCCAGATCTGGATGACGTCGAGAGCGACCACGATCGCCAGCACGCCCACGATCACCGCTCGCATCGAATCGGTGATCACCATGATCCGTCGGCGGTCGTAGCGATCGACCATCGCTCCGATCGGAAGGGCGAACAGCAGCCAGGGCAGGAGCGAGGCGGCGGCGACCAGCGAGACGCTGATCGCATCGCCCGACAATCGCAATGCGAGCAACGGCAGCGCGGCGAAGAAGATGCCGTCGCCCAGGTTGGAGATGCCGCTTGCGACGAGCAGTCGCCAGTACCCGGCCGACAAGCGGTCAGTCGATGGGGACGTCATGAATCCGTCAGCCGGCTTTCGCGGTGCAGTACGCCGACATGCCCTCCGCGGGTTGGATCGCGTTCAGCGAGGCGATGTTCACGATGCTCCCGCCGTCGCGCATCATCCGGCCGGCGTGCTTGATGGTGAGGAACACCCCGGCGAGGCACAGATCGATGATCTCCTGCCATGCATCGAGCGCGCCGTCGTCGATGTCCCCGGCGATCATGAGCGCGCCGTTGGCCACCAACCGATCGGTGATGCCTCGGCCGATGCCGGCTGCCGCTCCCGTCACCAACATCACCGGCTGACGTGCGTGGGGGTCTCATCGAGGCGACGTTAGCCCTCCGACCTTTCACGACCGGATGTCAGCCTGGCGCGCGCAACCTTGCCCAGCGCCGTTCGCGGCACGACATCGATCAACACCAACTCCTTCGGCGCCATGAACGTCGGCAGTCGCTCTGCAACCGCAGCCCGCAGTCGGGTCAACGATGGCGGATCGGCAGCGTCGGCCGGCACGATCCACGCCACCACTCGTTGACCCCACTCGGGGTCGGGGACGCCCGCGACCGCCGCGTCGGCCACGCCTGCCGCCTCGCGAAGCGCTGCCTCGACCGTCTCTGGCCACACGTTCTCGCCCCCGGTGATGATCAGGTCGCCGCGACGACCCGCGACGTGCAACCGCCCGTCGGATCGCCACTCGCCGAGGTCTCCCGTGGCGAGCCAGCCGTGGTCGTCGAGTGGAACCGTGCCATCGCGATAGGTGCGCGTCAACATCGGGCCGCGCAGGAAGATCTCGCCCTCCCTGCCGCTGTCCGTGCCGTTGGTGCCGGTGCCGTTGGTGCCGATTCGAACCTGGACGTCGTCGAGGGGGTGCCCGTCGTACACCACTCCACCGCCGGATTCGGTGAGGCCGTAGGTCGTGACGCAGTTGGCAGGGCGGTCGGCGGGGGGACGGCTGCCGCCCAGCAGGATCAGTCGGAACAACGCGGGGTCGATCCTGGCCAGTGCGGTCGGCACCAGGCTCACGAGCGTGCAGCCCTGTCGGGCGGCCGCCATGACCGCTCCTGCCTCGAAGCCGGGCAGCACCGTGAGGGGCGTGCCCGAGGCCCACGCCTTCGTGAGCACCGAGAAGCCACCGATGTGAGCGAGAGGAAGGCACGCCAGCCAGTGGTCGTCGGGCGACACCCCCAAGCGTGCGCTGGTGGCCGCAGCAGACGCGTCGAGTTGAGCGTGGGTGAGCACGACGCCCTTCGGGCTGCCGGTCGACCCGCTGGTGGGCATCACCAAGGCATCGCCGTCGTCGACGCCGCGGCTGTTCGGCACCGCACGCTCTCCATCGACGTCCACGATCGCGGCGGGTGCCATCGAGTCCACGAGCGCCAGCCGCGCAGCCACCGGGAGTCGCTGGTCGATCGGCAGCACTGCATCGCCGACGGTCCATGCTCGACGAACGGCCTCGATGAACGCCTCACCACCAGGCAGGTCGATCGCGATGAGACGGGGCATGACTGCAGGATAGGGATCGGACCGCATCGCTCGAAGCTGTCGGGTGGCTTGGTCGTGTGGTCGGGTGCGACCGCGGTCGAAGGCCGGTGGCTCCGGTGTCGGGTGTCAGACTGGACGTTCGTGGTCGTTTCGAGATGAGCACCCCGGAGAGGACACCGATGAGGACACCGATGAGCACGTGGCTGGCCGGTGCTCGGCCGCGCACGCTGCCGGCCGCGGTCGTGCCGGTCGCGCTCGGAGCGGTCGTCGGTGTCGGACACGGAGGCGCGCGTTGGTGGACCGTTCCGTTGGCGATGATCGTGAGCCTGGCGCTGCAGGTGGGTGTCAACTATGCGAACGACTACAGCGACGGCGTCCGTGGCACCGACGAGGTTCGGGTGGGTCCGATGCGGCTGGTCGCGAGCGGGGCGGCGTCACCGAGCGCCGTGAAGCGCGCTGCGTTCGCGGCGTTCGGCGTGGCGGCGGTCGTCGGTCTGGTGCTGGCGGCCGCCACGTCGTGGTGGTTGCTCGCGGTCGGGGTGGCCAGCATGCTCGCCGGCTGGTTCTACACGGGCGGAGCACATCCATATGGGTATCTCGGGCTCGGCGAAGTGTTCGTCTTCGTGTTCTTCGGGCTCGTCGCCACGGTGGGTACCACCTTCGTCGTGATCGAGCAGCTGCCGGGCCTCTCGTGGGTCCTCGGTGGCGTCGCCGGCAGCTTGGCCTGTGCCCTGCTCGTCGTGAACAACCTGCGCGACATACCTACCGATCGTGAGGTGGGCAAACGGACCCTCGCCGTCCGTCTCGGTGACCGCGCGACACGTTGGCTCTACGTCGCGCTGGTGTGTGTGGCGTTCGGGTTGGTCGTGGTCGCTTCGTCGATCGGCGTGTGGGGTGCGCTGCTGGGGTTGGCCGCGATCGGACCTGCGGTCGTTCCCGTGCGGGCAGTGCAGCGCGGCGCGACCGGTCGCGACCTGATCGCCGTGCTCGGCGCTACGGGCAAGGTGCAGCTGGCCGTCGGGGCGCTCGTCACCGTCGGCATCGCCCTCACCGCGTGAGGTCCTCAGCGTTTGAGGTCCTCAGCGTTTGAGAAAGGTCTCCAGGCGGGTGATCACCTGCATCGGTTGCTGGAGTTGGGCTGCATGTCCTGCGTCGTGGACCACAGCGAACGATCCGTCCGGCACGCTCGCCGCCAGCCGTTCGGCCAGCGGGATGAACTTGTGGTCGAGACTGCCGGCCATCGCCAAGACCGGCATGTTCAGTTCGAGCAGGCGGTCCCAGAGCGAGACCTGTGTGCCGACGCCGCTCAGCCGCAGGCTGCCGGCCAGGCCATCGGCGGTGTTCCGGTGCCGGTCCGACCGTTCGGCATCGTCGATGACGAGCCCGGCGAACAGCGGTTGGGCAACCCATTCGTCGATGAAGCGCTCGACGCCGATGTCGATGATCCGCTGTGCGAGTTGATCATCCGCGGTGCGCCGAGCGGCGCGCTCGTCGTCGTCGACGATGCCTGGATTGGCACCGATGAGCACCAGTCGATCGACGATGTGCGGGTACATCAAGGCCAGATGCAGGCAGACGCGCCCTCCCAGGCTGTATCCGATGTAGGTGGCCTCGCCCGTGGTCGAGGCCAGCAGATCAGCGGTTCGCCGGAGATCGGCTCGAACCGCGCTCGATCCTCCATGACCCGGGAGGTCGACGAGGGCAACGTCGTACTTCGGGCCACCGGAGCGGCCCGCGGAGTTGCCGGCGAAGTGCTCGGCCACGTGCTCCCACGACCGCGAGGTCTGCGTGAAGCCGTGCACGAAGACCAACCGAGGTCCGGAACCACGACGTCGCGCCGCGAGCGGTCCGGCGAGCGGCCGCCATTCAGGCATCGGCGGTCGATTCGTCGGCTGGCACCGCAGCGTGCCCGGCCTCTGCCGCGTCAGCGGTGCGGACCCGATCGGCGAGGCGCCTCAACACCTGCACGAAGACGTCGCTCTCTTGGGCACCGGGCACCATCCAACCCTGACCGTGCGGCCCGGCGAAGACGAAGGTGGGGACTGCGGTGATCTCGCTGTCGCGAGCGACCTGGAGCCACTGCCGAACCTCGGCCGCAGCATCATCGCTGTCGAGAAACGCGCGTGCCCGGTCCCGGTCGAGGCCCACATCGGCGGCACAGTCGGCGAGCACGTCGGGGTCGCCGATGTCGAGACCATCTTCGAAGTAGGCGCGGAGTAGACGTTCCTTCAAGGCCGGCTGATGGCCGGTCGCGTCGGTGAGCACCAGGAGTCGATGGGCCAGCAGGGTGTTGGCGCGCAGGGCTCGATCCATGTGGAACTCGATGCCTTCGGTGGCGGCGATCGCCGTGACGTGACCGATGATCTGCTGAGCTCGTTCAGGGCCCCCGAACTTCTTGGCGTACGCCTCCGACACCGGGGTTGCCGACCCCGGAGATGCCGTTGAGTCGAGCTGATACGGGCGATACACCGCTCGCACCTCGATGTCGTCGCCTGCGGCCTGCAGTTCCGTCAGGGCCTTCTCGAAGCGCCGCTTGCCGATGTAGCACCACGGGCAGACGACATCGGACCAGATCTCGACCTCGAGCACGGTAGCCATCGATCCCAGACTACGGCCCGTATCGTTCCTGAGGTGTCAGCAGCCGATCGCGCCCGAGTGCACGCCGACGTCCAGGCGACCTTCTGTGCCACCCTGGCCGACCAGTGGGCGCGCGACGGCGTGACCCACGCGATGGTCGCGCCGGGGTCGCGGTCCACGCCGATGGCGCTCGCGATCGCCGCGTGTCGCGACTTGCACGTCGAGGTGTTCCACGACGAGCGGTCCGCCGCCTTTGCCGCGTTGGGCGCTGGCTTGGCGAGTAGGCGGCCGGCGCTGCTGCTGTGCACCAGTGGCACCGCCAGCACCCACTTCCACGGCGCCTTGGTCGAGGCCCATCTCAGCGATGTGCCGATGCTGGTGCTCACTGCCGACCGACCGCCGGAGCTCCACGACGTCGGCGCGCCTCAGACCATCGATCAGACCAAGTTGTTCGGCGATGCCGTCCGTTGGTTCCACGATCCCGGCGTGCCGACGATCGACACGTCCCACACGTGGCGCGCACTAGCTCGGCACGCCCAGTCGCGCACGCTGGGGACGCGGTCGGGCCCGGTGCACCTCAACCTGCCCTTCCGCGAGCCGCTCGTCGGTGACGTCGGTGAGCTGCCCGGGGCGCATCTCGGGCCGCTGCTCGTCGAGCAACCCTCGGTGAAGCTCGGCACGCTCGCGATGCAGCTCGACCGCGAGCGGGGCATCATCGTCGCTGGGCGCGGGGTCGACGATCCGGCCGCGGTGGCGGCGCTGTCCGAGGCGACCGGGTGGCCGGTGCTCGCCGATCCGCGATCCGCGTGTCGGGGCCTCACCAGTGCGGTCACGGCGTTCGATTCATTGCTCAGACACGAGGGCTTCGCCGCGTCACACCTCCCCGAGGTGGTCGTCCATCTGGGCGAACCACCTGCGTCGAAGGTGCTGTCGACGTGGCTGGCCGGCTCTGGGGCCGTACAGGTTCGAGTCACGACCACCGACACGTGGAGTGATCCGCTGCACGCGGTCGCGCATCGTGTGCTCTCACCGATCGGAGACTTCTGCAGGCGGTTGGCGAAAGAGCTTCGTGGTGCCGGTGGGAGCGACTGGGTGCAGCGATGGACCCATGTGACCGCGATCGCCGACCGTGCGTTGGCTGCCGAGCTCGACACGGCGGTCGAGCTCACCGAGCCGCTCGTCGCTCGGGTGATGTCACGACTCGATGGCCACGTTGTGGTGGCCTCGTCGATGCCGGTTCGTGACCTCGAGTGGTTCGGCGCACCCGACCAGCACGCCACGGTCTGGTCGAACCGCGGAGCCAACGGCATCGACGGCACGGTGGCGACGGCGATCGGCGTCGCCTCGGTCAGCGGCGGTGCGGTCACGGTGCTGCTCGGCGATGTCGCACTGCTGCACGATGCGTCGTCGCTCACGGCGCTGGTGCGGCGCAGCGTCGAGGTGAGGATCGTCGTGGTCGACAACGACGGTGGTGGCATCTTTTCGTTCCTTCCCCAGGCAGCTGCGCTCGCGGAGGAGCGCTTCGAGCAACTGTTCGGCACACCGCACGGCACCGATCTGGTGGGGCTCGCCGCCGCGCACGGGCTGCGGGCATCCACCGTGGCGACGCGCACCGAGCTCGAGGCACGGTTGGCCGAACCCGGATCGCAGCTGATCAGGGTGGCGAGCGAGCGTTCGGCCAATGTCGTCGAACACGCCCGCCTGCACGCCGTGGTCACGGCTGCGATGCGCCCGAACTGATCCGGCCGGGTCGGCTGCCGCCGCTGGGCGCGTCAGCCGACCCCGGATCGGTCGACACCCGATCAGCCGAAGACCTCGGTGAAGATCTGCTCGAGCTCGGGTGACGCCACACCGCTCGACCCGCAA
>JAYSLK010000404.1:0-4442 GCA_043725585.1 Actinomycetota bacterium | reverse complement strand
ACGTTCAGCTCGTACGAGCGCGGCACGATGCTGGCCGAGCCCGACGAGATGGGCCTCGCCGCCGGACGGCAGATGATGCTCAACATGGACCCCCCTCAGCACGATCGGTTCAAGCTGCTCGTCAGTCGTGGGTTCACGCCGAAGAACTCGCTCCTGCTCACCGATCGCATCTCCGAGATGGCGACGGAGATCATCGACGACGTCGTCGGTCGTGGCGAGTGCGACTTCGTCGCCGACATCGCAGGACGGCTGCCCTCGGCGTTGATCGCAGAACTGATGGGCATCCCGCGGGCCGATGGCGAGCGGCTGTACGAACTGACCGAGATCATGCACACCACCGACGACGCGGTCGCACCGCCGGAGAAGAAGGCGAGCGCGATCCTCGAGATGCTCTCCTATGCCCAGTCGGTGGCCGAGCACAAGCGCGCCAACCCTGGCGACGACATCGCGTCCGCGCTCGTGCAGGCCGCGGTCGACGGCGACCGCCTGACCGACGGCGAGCTGCAGTGGTTCTTCCTGTTGCTGGTGAACGCCGGCGGCGACACCACGCGCAACCTGTTGGCAGCGGGATTGCAGGCGCTGTTCGATCATCCTGGTCAGTACGCACGCCTGTCGGCCGATCTGTCGCTCGTGTCGACGGCTGTGGAAGAGATGCTGCGCTGGACCACGCCGGTGGTGCACTTCCGTCGCACGGTGATGAACGACACCGTGCTACGTGGCCAACCGCTGACCGCGGGCGACAAGGTGATGGTGTTCTACGGCTCTGCCAACCGCGACGAGGACGTGTTCGAGCAACCCGACCGGTTCGATGTGGGTCGCACGCCGAACCCGCACATGGCCTTCGGTGGGGGAGGGCCACACCTGTGCCTGGGCATGCACGTGGCTCGCATCGAGCTCCAAGCGATGCTGCGCGAGCTGCTCACCCGCCTACCAGGCCTGGCGTCGGCCGGCGCGCCCGTGCCGATGGCGAGCAACTTCATCGCCGGAGTCCACTCCATGCCGGTCCGCTGGTCCGCCTGACCCCACCCGAGTCCCACACCCCCACCCGAGTCCCACAGAGTCGACCCGAGGGCCAGCGGGCACCCCGGGGTGGTGGCTGGCGCTCGGAACTCCCGTACCGCGCATTGATCAGTCGTCGAGCAGGGCCGCCCGCTTTGCCGGGGCCACGACGCGGTAGGCATCACGGACGATCGCCTCGATCTCGCCCCAGTCGAGGTCGGCGACATCGAGATACACGCCGAGCCAACCCCGCGCGCCGACGTAGGGCGGTCGGAAGAAGCGTTCGGGCTCTTGCTCCACGAGTTCCGTCATCACTCCCGGGGGAGCGGCGCACCACATGCCGAGGCGATCGTCGTGATGGTGATCGCTCATCTGCACGAAGACCTTCTTGCCCCGCACGAACCAGGTGCACTCGCCGTGACTCAACCGCTCTTCCACCTCGGGCAGCGCCGAACAGACACGCCGGACTCGTTCGGTGAGGTCGGGGTCCGACGGGCGAACTGTGGGGTGAGTCATCGAGCCCTCATCCGGGGATCAGGTGGCGGTCAGCGCGATGCATGAGCGTGCAGTACATGGGCGAGCACCTCGGTGAGCTTCCTCGCCGTCGGCACGTGCAGGTATTCGTTGGGGCCGTGGGCGTTGGAGTCGGGACCGAGGACTCCCGTGACGACGAACTGCGCCTCGGGGAACATGTCGCCGAGCATGCCCATGAACGGAATGCTGCCTCCTTCGCCGAACGCTCTCGAAGGCTGCCCGAACGCAGCTTCCGACGCCTCATCGAGCGCCGTCTGCAGCCACGGAGCAAAGCTCGGTGCATTCCAACCGGGACCGGAGTGGGCGTGTGCGAACTGCACATGTGCGCCATACGGCGGATCGGCGATGAGCGTCGCCGACACCGCGTCCAGGGCTGCCTCGTGGTCGCATGTAGGTGGCAGGCGGATGCTGAGCTGGAACGAGGTGTACGGGCGCAGCACGTTGCCCGCGATTTCCACCGCTGGGATTCCTGACACGCCGGTGATGCTGAGCGATGGCCGCCAGGTGAGGGCGAGCAGTTGCTCCGACGGGTCGTCGGTCATCGGCCCGGCGCCGTCGACGAACGGGTGTGTGTTGCCAGCATTGGGAAACGCCGCGGCCGTCGCCTCGGCCTCGCGTCGCCGGTCCTCGGGGATGGCGACATGCAACTCCGGCAGCCGTAGGTGGCCGTTCTCGCTGTCCTCGATGCGATCGAGTAGATGACGCACGATGCGAAACGACGACGGCACCACGCCACTCGCTCCACCCGAGTGCACGCCTTCGGTCAGGATGTCGACCCGAAGCTCGCCTGCAGCCAGCCCGCGCAGCGAGGTGGTGACCCACAGCCGTTCGTAGTCGAGGCAGCCCGAGTCGAGGCACAACACCAGACTCGGCGTGCCGATGCGATCCCGGAGTGCGGTGATGTGGGCTGGCAAGTCAGGGCTGCCGCTCTCCTCGCTCGCTTCGATCACGACGATGCAGCGGTGATGGCTGAAGCCTGCTGCCTGCGCAGCTTCGATGGCGAGCACCGATGCGAACGCAGAGTAGCCGTCATCAGCCCCGCCGCGTCCGTAGAGCCGGTCGCCTTCGAGCACCGGGGTCCATGGGCTGAGTCCCTCGCGCCACCCGGTCATCTCGGGCTGCTTGTCGAGGTGCCCGTAGAGCAGCACGGTGTCATCGTTGCTGCCATTGCCGAATGCCGGGATCTCCATCACGATGAGAGGCGTGAGACGTGGCAGTTCCCGCACCTCGATCGTCATGCCGATGACGGCGCGAGCCGCGCACCAATCGTGGATCAGCGTGACAGCCCGGCGCATGTGGCCGTGCTCGCTCCATGCCGGGTCGAACGCCTTCGACACGTTCGGGATCGCGATGTAGTCGCAGAGTGCCGGCACGATCTCATCGCCCCACACCCGATCGACGTGTGTTGCGAGGTGTGTCGATGCACTCATCCGGGAACGCATCCTTCGTCATCGGCAGCCGGGTCGGTTGGCAGCGCTCGCATCCCGCCAACGTAGCCACCCCCCAGCCCGAGTCCCACACCCCAGCCCGAGTCCCACGAGATCGAACCGAGTGCCACCTGCCACCCCGGGGTGGAACGTGGCACTCCGATCACTCCGTCGCTGCCCATCGATCGGCCGATAGGTTCGCTGGCGCATCCCCTGCAGATCCATCGTCCTCACCAGGGGGTTGCCCGTGAACGATCTCACCATCGCTGCGCTCGACGCGTTCGCTCGCCATCACGGTGTGGTGTCGACCCGCATGCTCCGAGGTGCGGGAGTCAGCAGGAACCGATTGCTCCGCCTTGTCGACGAGGGACTCCTGATTCGCACCTCGGAGACCGTGTATCGCCTCCATGGTTCGCCACGGACGCTCGAACAACGGTGTGTCGAACTGTGTCTGGCCCATCCGCGCAGCTACATCACGGGCCCGACCGCCGGGTCGCTGTTGGGGTTGCGGAAGATGGGGAAGGTGAGCGATGTGCACCTCGGGGCTCCCCACGGAAGCAACGTCGGGCCGATACCTGGCGTGCGGCTTCGCCAGACCACGAAGCTTCCGGAGTGGCATCTGCGCCGCCGGGCCGACGGGATCGTCATCGCCAGCAATGCTCGCCTCGCGTTCGACCTCTCGGTCGACCTTGCCCCGATCGACCACGTGTCGGCGGTGGAGCAGCTGCTCACCGACCCATCCTGCACCCCGGCCCGTCTGCGACACGTCGCACAGGAACTGGTGCACCCGGCTCGGCCAGGGTCGGCTCAGTTCGTGGCGATGATCGAGCAGCGTCTCGATGGGGGCCCGGGTGAGTCACACGGGGAAGTGGTGATCGCCCGCGCCTTGCGGGCGCGAGACGTGCCAGTGATTGCACAGTTCTCGCAGGTCCTTCCCGGAGGACAGCGAGTCCGATTCGACCTTGCGGTTCCCGCGGTGAAGTGGGCCGTGGAGATCGATGGCTTTGCCGACCACTTCGGCGTGATCGGAGGAAGTCGCGATCGGCGGCGCGATCGCAAGAGCCATGCCGCAGGGTGGCAGGTCGAGCGCGTGGTGCCGCTCGACCTGATCGACGTGGATGGGACCTGTGACGAACTGGCTGATCTGTACCGCCTCCGGTGTGCTGCCGCTGCGTGAGCGGCCCCCTCCGATGGGATCCGAGTGTGACTTACCACCCCGGGGTGGCAGCTGGCACTCGGTTCGACCTCATGGGACTCGGGCTGGGCTGTGGTACTCGGGCTGGGCTGTGGTACTCGGGTGGGGTGTGGGACTCGGGTGGGGGTCAGGTGGGGGTTCGGAAGGCGCCCGAGTTGCGGAGCACGCGGCGGTGCCAGCGCGACGGTGTGAACAGCACGGCGCGTGGCTCGTCTTCGAACATCCAGCGAGCGAAGTTGCGCCGGGTCCAGTCGTTGATGCCCACCAATCGGATCGCTCCACGAGCA
>JAYSLK010000403.1:0-1973 GCA_043725585.1 Actinomycetota bacterium | reverse complement strand
GTGTCGAAGTCGGCCTGGTCGAGCGCGACAGCCTCCATCTTCATGTTGGCGTGGCTGAGGCCGCAGAACTCGGTGCACTGGCCGGCGTAGATGCCCGGCTGGTTCGCCTGCATCCGCAGCAGGTGCACTCGACCGGGAACGGTGTCCTTCTTGCCGTTGAGCGCGGGGATCCAGAACGAATGGATGACGTCACGGCTGGTGAGGCGGAGCATGACGTTGGTGTTCGCGGGGATCACCAGCTGTCCGCTGGTGACGATCGGTGTGGGGATCCCCCCACAACCCTCCTGGGCCGGGTAGTCGTACTCCCACCACCACTGCTGACCGGTGACGTTGACGATGCATTCGGTGTCGGACGACTCGGCGAGGTCGAAGATGGTGCTGACCGTCGGGATGCCGACGCCGACCAGGATGAGCGCCGGCAGGATGGTGAGTGCGATCTCGAGCGCGGGCTTTCCATGTGTCTGCTCGGGCATCGGCTGGCCCTTGTCTCGGTACTTGACCACGGTGTAGCCGATCGCCGTCATCACGATCACACCGACGATGCCCGCGACCAGGAACACCGGCCACTGGAGATCATGGATCTTCTGCGCGTTCTCGCCCTTGGGCTGCCATGTATCTTGGGGGGCGTTCCTGGCGCAGCCGGTCAGCACCGCCGCTGAAGCAGCGGTGAGGCCGAGCACGATCGCCCCGCGGCGACTTGTCCTACGACGGGTCATGTTCGGCACGTTCCTCACGGTAGCCAGGTTGATGTTGCGACGAGCCATGACTCACGGCACCACGATTTCCACGGTGGCGCCTTGGACATCGGGCACCACGAAGGTGTAGGGCTCCTCGGAACCGATGCTCGACTTCGGGAACTTGAGGGTCATGAACTGGCGGCCGTCTGCCTCGACGAGAGTGGTACACGTGACGGGCTTGTCGGTGACCTGCGTACCGTTCACATCGGAGGTGAAAGCGCCGAGCGTGGCGGTGAGGCGGACGGTCCGATCGCTGAGGTTGCGGAACATGATGTTCGACGGGTTGCTGCGCTGGAGCGTGACGGTACGGGTGTACTCGCCCGCGCCCACCTGTTGGCCATAGAGCTGGCCCTCGCTGTTGAAGATGATCGTGGCCGCGACGTTGCTCTTGGCAGCGACGGTTTGCGAACCGTTCTCGTCAGCCTCCGTCTCCTCGTTGGAGGCGCAGACGGAAGGCTCGCTGCTCACCGTCTCGTGCTCGTGCATCGAGCGCTCACCATCGATCGCCATGACCGCACCGGTGCTGACGAGGCCGAGTGCTGCGATGGCGCAGACGCCGCTGACCACGCTGGTCTTCAACGTGGCCTTGTTGGCGAACAGGAAGCCACCCACGGTGATGAGCACAGCGATGATGCCGAACACAGCCGGGCCGGCCTCTTTCGAGAGGAACAGCATGATCCGCGAGAAGGAGTAGATGACAACCGCGAGGCCGACGGCGCCCAGCACCGGGAACTCCATCGGGTGCATGATCCGGCTGCGGACGGAGGCGTTGAACTGCTTGTCAGCCGACGCCCGGTCGGCCCACGCGCTGACCAGCCACTCGAACCAAGCGATCAGCAGGATGACGATGCCGGCCTTGAACACGACCGGCGTGGCGACGAGGCCCACGGCGACGAGCGCTCCACCGACGGCGCCGATCGCGGGCCACATGCTGTTGCCAGGCCGAGGCTGTGCTGCGGCCGATGTGGTAGTGACACCGCTCTGCATCCCGCCGACGTTGGAATCGCGAACCCAGAAGTTGATCACCATCACGAACGACAGTGCGATCGCAACGGCGATGAGGCCGATCGTCGCCGTCCAGGCGGCGGCGCCGTCGTAGCTGACGCCGAAGACGATCGCCGCGACAACAGCGATGAAGGTGCCGCCGATGAAGAGTTTGGAACCCGTGGTGAACATGCGTGCCCTACCCGATCACTTCGTGATGTAGACGACGAACCACAGTGCGACATACATCGC
>JAYSLK010000402.1:0-3263 GCA_043725585.1 Actinomycetota bacterium | reverse complement strand
GCCCTCGGGATCGAGCCCGTTCGCCGGTTCATCGAGGATCAGCGCCTGCGGTTCACCGATGAGGGCCTGGGCGATGCCGAGGCGTTGGCGCATGCCAAGCGAGTAGGTCCCGACCCGCTTCTCCGCGGCATCAGCGAGCCCGACGAGGTGCAACAGGTGCTCGACCCGCCTCGTGTGAACGCCCGCCATCCGCGCCGCGATCGTGAGCGTCGCCCAGCCGCTGCGCCCGGGATGCATCGCCGACGCGTCGAGCAGCATTCCGACCACACGCGTCGGGTTGGACAGCTCGACGAACGGTCGCCCGTCGATGATCGCGGTGCCGCGATCGGGGCGCACCAGCCCGACGATCATCTTCAGGGTCGTGGATTTGCCGGCGCCGTTGGCCCCGAGGAAACCGGTGATGGTCCCGGGTTCGCAGCGCAACGAGACGTCGCGCACGACCGGCACCTGTTTGTAGCTCTTGGTCAGAGCGGTTGTCGTGATCATGTCTCCAGCCTGAACCGGCCGGTGCGTCACCGCATCGGGCGGACGGCCACGATCCGATGTCCGAAGGGAGGTTGGCCGCCTTGGACATCTGGTCTTTCGTTGGTTGCATTGTCGACTTTCGTCGATGTCGCACAGGGGCCCCGAACCGTATGCTCCGACCATGTCCTGGCTTCGCAGATGGTGGGCCCAGACCGCCCCCACGGCGATGCTGGCACCGAGCGACTCTGTTCATCCCGACAACGTGGCGCCCAGGACTGCACGTGACTGGTCCTTTGACGCCGGTGCGTTCGTCATCGCGGCCGCTCTCGGCGCCGCCATCCTGAGCGTCACCGGGGACGTCACCGCCAATCGGATGACCTCGGGGCAGGTGCTCACCGACGCCACGTTCGGAGCTCTCTGCTGTCTCTCGCTGTGGTGGCGGCGGCGCTGGCCGTTCGGGGTGGCGCTGGTTTGCGTCCTGCTGGGCGCGTTCTCGACAACGGGCACAGTCGCCGGACTGTTCGCACTATCCTCGTTGGCTGTCCACCGCCATGTGCGGCCCGCCCTGCTCGTCGCCGTGCTGTTCGTTCCGTCCGCAGTGGTGTGCTCGATCTGGCTCGGGCGGACCAATACCTGGTCGGTGATGCTGCCGACGATGGCGCTTGCCGCCGCCGCAACCGCATGGGGCCTGTTCGTCCGCGCTCGGCGTCAGCTCGTTTCCACCCTGCGCGACCGTGCCCGACGTGCCGAGGCCGATCAGCTCGTCCGCGCCGAACGTGCGCGCCTGGCCGAGCGGACCCGCATCGCACGGGAGATGCACGACGTGCTCGCCCACCGAATCTCCCTGGTGGCATTGCACGCCGGGGCGCTCGAGGTCGCACGCGACCTGCCTCCCGCACAGGTGCGCGAGAGTGCAGCGCTGTTGCGGTTGACGGCCCACCAAGCGCTGGAAGAGCTGCGGGACGTGATCGGCGTGCTGCGCGAGGAGCCCGGACAGGAGCGGCCGTCGACGGTGCCACAACCGACCCTGGCCGACATTCCACACTTGGTGGAGGAGACTCGCCGCTCCGGCGCGAAGATCGACTTCGAGATGCAGGTGGACGGTGCCGCTGCCGCACCTGGTCCCCTGGGCCGCGACGCATACCGCATCGTGCAGGAAGCGCTGACCAACATCAGCAAGCACGCTCGCGGCGCCCTCGCGCAGGTCCGGGTGTCGGGGGCGCCGAACTGTGGCCTGCACGTCAGCGTTCGGAACCCGGCCGCAGTGGGCGCCCACGACCGCCCGGCGCCGCCGGGTTCTGGCACGGGCCTCCTCGGTCTGCAGGAGCGAGTGACCCTGGCCAATGGCGTCCTGGTGCACGGACGGGATGCTTCCGGTGACTTCGTCGTCGAGGCCGACCTGCCGTGGTGAGGATCCGGGTGCTGTTGGTCGACGACGACGCTTTGGTGCGTGCCGGTCTCCGGATGATCCTGTCGTCGTCGGAGGAACTGGAGGTGGTGGGCGAGGCTGCCGACGGCGCCGACGCCGTCGCAACAGCGATGGCCCATCGACCGGATGTCGTCCTGATGGACATCCGGATGCCCGGAATGGACGGCATTGCCGCCACGTCGGCCCTCCGCCGTCTGACGTCGCCGCCGCACGTGATCGTCCTGACCACATTCCAGGCCGACGAGCAGGTCATCAGCGCGCTTCGGGCCGGCGCCGACGGGTTCCTGCTGAAAGACACCGCGCCCACGGAGATCGTCACCGCAGTGCGCCTCGTGGCTGCAGGAGAAGCGATGCTCTCACCGTCGGTCACGCGCACACTTCTCGCTCACCTCGGCAACGACGAGATGGCAGATCGCCGTCGCGCCGCTGCCCAGCGTCTGACGTCGCTCACGGACCGGGAGCGGGAGGTCGCGACTGCGGTGGGGTCCGGCGCATCCAACGCCGAGATCGCTGCATCCCTGTTCATGAGCGAGGCCACCGTCAAGGCGCACGTCTCGCGACTTCTCACCAAGCTCGACGTCACGAACCGGGTGCAGATCGCGATTCTCGTGCACGACGAGCAATCGTGACGTGACCACCATCTCCCTGCCGCTTTCTCAGGCGGGCTCTCGGCCCGGGCCGACTCCAGCGCGAGGTCGGACTCCCCAAGGTAGCGAAACCGGCCTCGGAAGGCATCCGCTCGGAGCTGTGCGATCGTGCGACGCTCGGAGCCCGCCACACAGACGACGGGCGCGGCGTTGTGGCGATTGCGAAGACCCGGCGATCGCGCGATGCACCGACCGTCCGACAGCCACGACACCGGTGAGAAGAGGCAGCATCCTCAATGTGCCGTCATCTCCAGTCGGTGACGCAGAACGCGCAGCGCGGAACGACAGGCCGCCTATCCAAACGCGGGAACGCCGAACGGCGCGTCGGCGCTCTCCCGTTCGCAGCGCTTGGCCGTCGGCGTTGGGGTGGGTCACGCCCCGAGGTTTCCGGTTGGCCTGCATGATCGTCTCGGTGGAGCGAGGCCTCGGCCGAAACGACAACCGATTTGATCAGCTCCATGCGTCTTGGAACCATGTCCGAAGCCGCTATCGAAGAACCTTCCGTGTAGGAATCGTGCGGACTTGAAGGCACACGAGCAGCGAGAGTGCGCAACCACCGTCTCTGACCTGGGTGTTTGTAGTGCCCGGGGTGGGGTTCGAACCCACACTCCCTTTCGGGAAGGGGGTTCAAGACTTCACTCCCACGTCCGGTGAGTGCGGTCTGGTCCGTCTGCCCTGCTCACGTCACCGCTGTTGTCCGTCGTGTCCGTCTGATCTGCCCA
>JAYSLK010000401.1:0-4248 GCA_043725585.1 Actinomycetota bacterium | reverse complement strand
CTCCTGCGCGACGAAGGCACGGCGCTGTGGGCGGTGGCGATCAGCAGCATCTGGGCCAACCTCGGGTTCACGTTCATCGTCGTCACGGCCGGGCTGCAGAGCATCCCGGCCGACCTCTACGAGAGCGCGTACGTCGATGGCGCCGGTGGCTGGATGCGATTCAGCAACGTGACCATCCCGATGTTGGGACCGACGCTGCTGTTCGTGGGCGTGGTGCTCACCAGCCGTGCCTTCCAGAGCTACGGCGAGTTCGACCTGCTCACCGGAGGCGGCCCGAACGGGTCGACCACGTCGCTCACCTATCTCGTGTACGGCAACAACTCGGTCATCAAGAGCAACAGCGGATTGCAGGCAGCCGTCGCCGTCTTGCTGTTCGGCGTATTGCTCGCTCTGTCGGTCCTGCAGATCCGTGGCGTGGAACGGCGGGTGCACTATGGCGACTAGCACCAACCCTCGCGGATGGCGGCTCGCCGGGCGGTACGCACTGCTGATCTCGATGACCGTGCTGATCCTGTTCCCGATCTGGGTGATGCTCGTGGGCGCCCTCAAGCCCGGGAACAAGGTGTTGCAGGATCCGTTGCTGCCGACCAACGTCACCCTCGACACGCTCCGCCAGGCGTGGCGCGACGGCAACCTCGGTCGTTCCTTGGTGAACTCGACGGTGGTCGCCGTGATCGTCACGGTCGCCCAAGTGCTGACTGCTGTGCTGTCGGCGTACGCGTTCGCGTTCTTGAAGTTCCCAGGTCGCACGCTGGTGTTCGGCGTGTTCCTGGCCACCCTGTTGGTGCCGTTCGAGGCAACCGTGGTGGTGAACCGCTCGACGGTGCAAGACCTCGGGTGGCTGAACAGCTACCAGGGTCTGGCCGTGCCGTTCCTCGCAACAGCGTTCGGCACATTCCTGGTGCGGCAGGTGTTCCTGACACTGCCGAAGGACCTCCGCGAGGCAGCGCGCATGGACGGTCTCGGCCATCTCGGCTTCCTGCGCGAAGTGGCGGTGCCCCTGGCCCGCCCCACCCTCGGAGCGTTGGCGCTGTTCAGCTTCCTCAGCACCTGGAACCAGTACCTGTGGCCGACCACGATCAGCACCGAGGACGACTGGAACACGGTGCAGAGTGGACTGCGCGTGTTGTCCCAGGCCCAGATCGACAAGCCCAACCTGGTGATCGCGGGCACGGTCATCGTGGCGCTCCCCATCTTCTTGGTCCTGCTGATCTTCCAACGCCAGCTCGTGCGTGGTCTCACTGCCGGCGCGGTGAAGGGATGACGCGCCGAGCCAGGGTGGCCACGGCGACCGCACTCCTCGGATGTCTCGGCCTTGCGGCGTGCGGATCGGGAAAGAGCATCCTCGAAGCCGGAAACGAGGTTCGTCCGTCGAGCACCCCTCCCACCACCGTGCCCGGCCAGACCACCTTGCCCGGCCAGACCACGGTGCCCAGGGCCCCGCCGACCACCGAACCGCGGCCGCTCGACTCGCTCCCGACCTGCGACACGGCTGCCCTCGACGACGCGGTCGCGTCGGGGCCCGTGGAGGTGCTGTTCTGGCATGGCATGTCGAACGAGCTCGGCCGCGAGCTCGAGCGGATCGTCGGTCAGTTCAACGACTCGCAGGACCGCGTCGACGTGCGACTCGAGTTCCAGGGCGGCTACGAACAGACCATCGACAAGTACCTCCAGAGCGATACCGACAACCGACCCGACCTCGTGCAGATGCCCGAGTACACCGTGCAGTTGATGGTCGACACCAAGAGCAACGTCCCCGTGCAGGCATGTATGGAGGATGCGGGGTTCGACGCGTCGGGCATCCTGCCATCGGCGCTGAACGCGTATGCGACAGAGAGCATCCAGTGGGCGATGCCGTTCAACGTCAGCAACCCGGTGCTGTACTACAACAAGAAGGTCTTCCGCGATGCCGGTCTCGACCCCGAGGCCCCCCCGCTCACCCTCGACCAGGTCGGCGAGTTCGGACGCCAGATCCAGTCATCCGGTGCCGCCTCGTACGGCGTGGCGTTCGACAGCGCTCCCGATGGTGGTGGCGGCTGGTTCCTCGAGCAGTGGCTCGCGAAAGAGGGCGAGTACTACAGCGACAACGCGAACGGGCGGTCTGCGCCGTCAACTCGCGTGCTGTTCGACGGACCGAGAGGCGTCGAGTTGCTCACCAGCCTGCAGGACGTGGTGCAGAACGGCGGCGGGGTGTACGTCGGCGAGAACCCTGGCGGAACCGATGCGTTCTTGAAGCTCGCCGATGCATCGGCACCCGCATCGATGACGATCGCCACGTCGGCGGCGCTCGGCGCAGTGCTCCAGTTCGTCGCCGGTGGCATCATCCCCGGGATCGGCGTCGACGATCTCGGCGTCGGTCCGATG
Source organism: Actinomycetota bacterium (assembly GCA_043725585.1). GTDB lineage: Bacteria > Actinomycetota > Acidimicrobiia > Acidimicrobiales > Ilumatobacteraceae > VFMC01. Next base: position 1,884 of record JAYSLK010000401.1, on the reverse strand, counting down.
CCCAGCCCGACCGGGGCGCCGGGCACGCTCATCGGCGGTGCGTCGTTGTGGATCACCGCCGACCGTGGCGATGCCAAGGCAGCAGCCGCGTTCGAGTTCATCAAGTATCTGGTGAGCCCCCAGATCCAGTCGGAGTGGGCCGCCGCAACCGGCTACGTGCCGGTCACGGAGGGAGCGGTCGAGCTCGAACCCCTTCGGGGGGTGTATGCGCTCGACCCGCGCTTCAAGATCGCGTACGACCAGGTGGCCCGGACTCCCGACGAGCCCACCTCGAACGGGCCCGTGCTCGGCCCGCTGCGCGAGGTTCGCGTCGCTGCAGCATCGGCGATGGGCCAGATCATGAACGGTGCCGACGCCCAAACGGCCCTCACCGAGGCAGCCACGCTCGCCAACGCGTTGATCACCGACTACAACTCCCGCCGTTCGTAGACCACCGTCGTTCGTTCTGGTCGCGATCTCCTGCGGATGCCGAGGGCGAGCGCGACCAGAACCCGGTGCGTCGATACGCCGGAATCGGCAGTGAGCCTTCTGGTCGCGATTTCTTGCGGGTACCGAGGGCGTGCGCGACCAGAACGCTCGAGGTCGAATGACGAGCAGCAGGCCATGCATCCTGAACAGGCGGTGTGAGCCGATCGCGTCGTTTCCGCTCGAGCGGTCTCGATGTACATCTCTGGGCTGTGGATCTCCGAAGCATCAGCGCATTCACCCGTACGCACCATGGCCTCATCACCCGGACCGTCGCCGAGCAATTGGGGGTGAGTGAAGCCGCCTGGTATCGGGCGATCGGGCACGGCCCGCTCGAGATTGCTCATCCAGGCGTGGCTCGGGTCGCCGGCTCACCGATCACCCGGGAACAGCGAATACTAGCTGCGGTGTGGGCGTGCGGCGAGGGGGCGATGGCATCGCACCGGTCGGCGGCGTTTCTCTGGGGGGCGCGGCGACCGGACACAGATCCGGTCGACGTGATCGTGGACCGTCGATCGACCAGTGCTCGCATCGCCGGCGTTGTGGTCCACCACCCCCGTGACCTGGCCGAACTGCGCGCTGTGGTGCGACGCGGGATCCCGACTACCACGCCAATGCGAATGCTGCTGGATCTCGGCGCCGTCGACAGTGCCGGCGTGCCGTCGGCATTGGAAGAGATTCTGCGTGGGAGAGCCGTGTCTCACCGGGGGGTTGCCGAGTTCCTCGGCCGCCATCGTGGGAGAGGCAGGCATGGGACTCGTGCGCTGCATCGTGCGCTCGATGCGAACATGATCGACGGCCGACCGATCGACAGCGCGCTGGAGAAGCGGATGGCTTGGTTGGTCGAGCGCTACTCGTTGCCCGATGTCGAGTTCCACGCGGTGTGCGCCGGATACGAAGTCGACTTTCTCGTGACCCGAGCGAGAGTGGTGCTGGAGTGCGACGGCTGGTCTACGCATGGCGCCGATCGCGAGCAGTTCGAGTTCGACCGCGAGCGAGGTCATGACCTCGCTGCTGCCGGGTTCATCGTGATGCGCTTCACATGGACGCAGATCACCCGCAATCCAGCCCGAGTCGCGAACCGGATTGAAGCGGTGACCCGCACGTGGGCACCCGAGCGAGTCGCGCGTCTGCGCGACTCGGCCTGAGAGTTCTGGTCGCGCACGCTTGCGATGTCCACGGCAGATCGCGACCAGAATGCTGCCAGTGTGGAGGGCATCTCGGACCACCTTGCGTTCTGGTCGCGAATCGCGCCGGGTACTTCGATGTTGCGCGACCAGAACGACGGGGAGGCGGGCGAGGTCGGCGGGTAGCCTCGGGGCATGGCAACTCCCTTCCCCGCCCTCGATGGTTCCGCGCCCAAGCAGCAGCAGTTCAAGGAGGCTCCCGAGCTCGGGATCGACACCTCCAAGCGCTACA
>JAYSLK010000400.1:0-5204 GCA_043725585.1 Actinomycetota bacterium | reverse complement strand
GACGGGTAGCCGGGAATCAGGTCAGGACCGGGAGGTAGCAGCCTTCAACGGTGTCGCCTGTGTGCCGCAGGTCGCCTGGCCGTCACCTCAGTCAGCGTGTCTCCGTCGGCTCAGCAGTGCTGCCCGTCTCGTCATCGTCTCGAGGCATCGTCTCGAAGTCGTCGTCTCAACCGACTCGCGACGCCAACGCCGATGCCCGGCGCCACAGGTCGGGCGCGTCCAGCCGCTCGGCCCACGCCTCGAACGCCGGCGTCGGCCCGGTCCAGCGCCAGTCATCGACCGCCCCGACCTCGACGTCTCGCTCCACCGTGGCGATCCGCCGGAACAACAGCGCCAGCTCTCGCTGATCGCGCAGGGTGACCGCCAACTTCTCTGCGCCGCGAAGACCCGGTAGCCCCCAGTCGCCAGAGCTCGTCGGAATCGCCTCGATCGAACCGAACTTGGCGAGCACCGTGGCAGCGCTCTTGGCTCCCCAACCCGGCAGGCCGGGATAGCCGTCGGCGGTGTCGCCGACGAGGCCCAGGTAGTCGGCGATCGACTCCGGAGGCACGCCGAACTTGGCGATGACACCTTCGCGGTCGACGATCTCGCGCTTGCGGCGGTCGTACTGAACGACCCGGGTGCCCTCGATGCATTGGCCCAGGTCCTTGTCGGGGGTGAGGATCAACACCCGCTCGACCCTCAGGTCGGCGGAGGCCACGGCCGCAGCCGCGCCGAGCGCGTCGTCGGCCTCCACCTCCACCATCGCCCACACGGTGAACCCGGCCGCGGCCAACGCTTCCTCCACGATCGGGATCTGCTCGAGCAGCTCGGGCAACATGCCCTCCCCCGTCTTGTAGCCGGGCCACAGGTCGTTTCGGAAGCTCTCGATCACGTGATCCGAGGCGACGCCCACATGGGTGGCGCCATCGGCAACCAGTTGCAGGGTCGAGGCGACCACGCCCACGGTCGCTGCGTACGGACCCGGGTCTTCATGGCGGGCCGCTTGGCCGAAGTGCTGCCGGAACAGCTCGTAGGTGCCGTCGACCAAGTGCACTTGCATGACATGACGCTAGTTCTCGGGACGATCACAACGACGTCTCAAGATCTCGGCAACTCGGACCGATACATCTTGCGTGACGGTGGATCAGAACCCAAAACCCGCAGGTCCGGGTACGTCAGGCCCTGTTGGCGGAACATCTGACGTCGAGCGGATCACGGCCACCATCTTGTCGGCGGTCGAACGGCAGCTCACGAAGTATTTCACGGCGATGTCTCACCAGGCCGAGGCGGCGCGGATGACCGCGGACCAGCGCAGCAACGAGCTCCGCGCCGAGATGGCCGCTGCCGTGGAACAGCTCCCGGCGATCGCCGCGACGATCGAGGCTCAGCGAGCGGCGAACGAGCACTACCAGCAGGCCCTGCAGGTGGCCCTCGAGGAGCGCCTCGCCGAGTTCGCCAACCATCAGCACTGGCGGATGAACGACCTCGAAGAGAAGATGTCGGCACTGCCGACCGATGCCGGCACGATCGATCCGGAGACAATCCTCGAGATCCGCCAGACGGTGCGCGACGACATGGAACGCTCGTTCGCGAGCATCCACGCGCGACTCGACGAGGTCAACAACCTGAACAAGCGCCAGGACGAGCAGGCCAACGCCATCGTCCAGCACGTCAACGACGCAACGGCAGCGTTGACTGCGCTCATCGACCAGGGCGACCAGCTCCTGGGCCACGCGATCGAGGAACGCGTCGGCCTGGTCCAGTCCGATCTCGCCACCACGCTGGAAGGCATTTCCGACCAGGTGAACGAGCATGCCAGCACGCTGCTCATGAAGCTCGAGTCGAGTGAGACACGGGCGACCGATCGTCTGCTCGAGCTCGAAGCCCGGGTGAAGGAAGAACAAGGCCAGAAGATCGCCAACGTCGAAGCCGCCGTCGGTCGCGTCGGCTCGGGCTTCGACGATGCGATGATCGCGGTCTCGCAGCGTGTGCTCGAGCTCGAGAACAAGTTGCTCGACCTCGACGATCACCTCGTCGAGATGAACGAGCGCCTCGGACAGGTGGACCAGGCCGCGCTCGACGAAGTGCGAGCCGAGATGTCGCGAGCCGTCGGCGAGGCGATGCTGGTGCGCATCGAGCTCGATCGAGTGGTTGAGAACGTCGACGAGAAGGTCGACAAGCAGATCATCCGCATGTCGGAGATCGAAGGCCTGCTCAGCGATCAGATGGATGTCAGCACCGCGGTGCAGCTCGAACGAATCGACGAGCTCGAGCGCCAGGTGGAGATGCTCGACCCGAGTCAGTTCGTGCGAGCGCCCAACGGCGGCGTTCAGCCCGCTGCACCGGATGATCCCGGCGCGATCCCCACGCTCGACAGCTACAACAACCGCAGCTCCGACACCAAGACCAACGCCGGCGATGCCGGCGGAGAACCCGGCACCAGCACCGGTTCGGTTCCGGCGCTCGGCGACGTCCGTACTTCCGTGCCGACGATGTCACTCAACCCACGCCTTCCGGGCGCCGATACCTCAGATCAGGAGACGCTCGACCCCGAGAGCTCGTTCACGTCGCACTAGCGACAACGAGCACGACACGGCGGATCGAGGCACGGGCACATGGCACTCTTCAAGAAGGACACCGGGCAGCCGGACTCAGGGTCAGGCGGCGTTGCTGTCGCGACGCGCGAGAAGGCCGAACCCGTACCGGGACCTCATCCTGCTGAATGCATGAAGATGGGCCAACTGCTCGTCGACCGTGAGCAGCTGACGACCGATCGTCTGGCGCTTGCCCTGCAGCAGGCGAACGGCGACGCGCTGGTGTTCGCGGACGTCGTGTCGGCCAAGTATCAGGTCGGTCGTCAGGACCTCGCTGCGGTGATCGCCGAAGTGTGGGGCGTGGTTGCCGCAGACACCAAGGCAGTCGAGTTCAACCCCGAGATCGCCGCGTTGGTGACCGAGCAGACAGCTCGCCAGAACTGCGTCGTGCCGATCGCAGAGGAGAACGGCACGGTCGTCATGCTGTCGGCAGACCCGTCGCCGCTGCGCCGTGAGGCCGTGGAGCACCTGGTCGACAAGCCGATCCGCTGGATGTCGGCCGACCCTCAGACGATTCGCACCTTCATCGACCGCAGCTACCGCGCCGATGCCGACATCGACCGGTTGGTCCAGGCCTTCGAAGGCTCCGACGACCAACAGAAGCTCGCGACCACCGCTGCGGAGGTGGCGACCGACGACCAGGCCCCGATCGTCCAATTGGTGACCCGCATCGTCAGCCAGGCGATGCGCGACCGCACCTCGGACATCCACGTCGAACCGCTCGACGACCGCCTGCGCATCCGGTTCCGCATCGACGGTCACCTGGTCGAGGCGTTCAACCTGCCCCTCGGCGTGCACGCTGCGCTGACGAGCCGCCTGAAGATCATGAGCGGCATGAACATCGTGGAGAAGCGGCGTCCACAGGACGGCCAGTTCTCGATGACCATCGATGGCAAGGACGTCGACGTCCGCGTCGGTTCGGTCGCCACGGTGTGGGGCGAGAAGATCGTCATGCGAATCCTCGACAAGAGCAGGTCGTCGATCGGACTCGATCAGTTGGGGTTCCCACGCGAGACCTATCTGCACTACTCGAAGTTGATCCATGCGCCGTTCGGCATGGTGATCTGCGCTGGCCCCACCGGTGCTGGTAAGACCACCACGCTGTATGCGTCGCTGTTGGAGATCAACTCTTCCGGCAAGAACGTGACCACGGTGGAAGACCCGGTGGAGTACGTGTTCCCCGGGATCAACCAGATCCAGACCAACGAGCAAGCGGGCCTCACGTTCGCAACGGGTCTGAAGGCCATCCTGCGTCAGGACCCCGACGTGATCCTCGTCGGTGAGATCCGTGATGCCGACACGGCGCGCATCGCCATCCAGTCGGCCCTCACCGGTCACTTCGTGCTGTCATCTCTGCACGGCACCGACAGCGTCGCCGCGCTGCACCGCTTCCTCGACATGGGCATCGAGGCCTTCCTCATCGCGTCGTCGGTCGTCGGCGTGATCGGTCAGCGCCTGCTGCGTCGCATCTGCGATTCGTGCCGCGAGCCGTACACCCCTGGTGCAGACGAGCTCGCCGTGTTCCGCCAGCACAGCGGCGGCAGCGACAAGCAGAACTTCATCCGCGGCGCCGGCTGCAACTACTGCGCCGGCACCGGCTACCGCGACCGCATCGGCGTGTACGAGCTGTTGCGGATCACACCCGAGCTGCGCCGACTGATCGTCGGTTGGGCCACCACCGAGGAACTGCGTCGTCTCGCCGTCGCCCAGGGGATGCGCACCATGCTGCGCGAAGCCATGGCGCTGGTGGAGAACGACGTGACCACCATCCCCGAAGTCGTCAAGACCCTGTTCGCCAGCTGACCCGTAAACCGCCACAGCACCGCCATGACATCGCCACACCATCGCCAGGAAACATCGAGGTAGGAAGACCATGCCCAAGTTCTCATACGCAGCAATCGATGCCAGCGGCGCAACCGTCGAGGGTTTCGAAAAGGCCGACACGCTCGGCGATGTCCGCGGCGCGCTCATCGCCAAGAACCTGTATCCGGTCAAGATCGAAGAGAAGCGCGGCGCGCTCCAGTTCGAGATCTCCGCAGAGAAGGTGAAGAAGAAGGAGCTGATGCACTTCACGCGTCAGCTCGCCGTGTTCGTGAAGGCCGGCATCCCCATCACCGAAGCGCTCGAGATCATCGGCGACGAGACCACCGACGTTGCCCTTCGCCGCACGATCGTCGGCATGAACGAGGACCTCCGCAACGGTGGCACGTTGAGCGACGCGGCGAAGAAGCACCCCGAGGCCTTCCCCACCTACTACATGGGCATCCTGCAGTCGGCGGAGCTGACCGGCAAGCTGGACGAGACGCTCGAGAACCTCGCCGGCTACCTGGAGCGCGAGCTCGAGACCCGTTCGAAGGTGGTCGGTGCACTGTCGTATCCGATGGTCGTGATGGTGCTGGCGGTGGTGACCGTCGCCGTGCTGGCCGGTTACGTGCTGCCGCAGTTCAAGCCCTTGTTCGAAGAGCTCGGCGCGGACCTGCCACTGCCGACCCGCATGTTGCTGGGTGTCGCGACGATCTTCTCGGAGATGATCTACATCCCGCTGGGTGTGTTCGCTCTGTTCTTCGGTGTCATGTACTGGTTGTTCAAGACCGACAGCGGCAAGGCACCGAAAGACAAGATGATGCT
>JAYSLK010000399.1:0-6015 GCA_043725585.1 Actinomycetota bacterium | reverse complement strand
GGTCGAGCGTCCCATCCCCACGATCGCTGCCGGCGAAGAGCTGATCGACGTGACGGCGTGCGGAGTCTGTCATTCCGACATCCACGTGGTCGACGGCCTGTTCGGTAGCCCGCTGCCACTGATCCCCGGCCACGAGGTCACCGGCGTGCACCATCAGCTCGGGCCGGTGATGGTGTATGCCCCCTGGGGGTGCCGCACCTGCTGGATCTGCGAGACCGGCCACGAGATGATCTGCCCCGACGGTGCCGAGGCCGGACTCTTCCGAGACGGTGGCTATGCCGAGCAGATGCGGGTCACCCATCGTGACTACCTGCAGCCGATCGGCGACCTCGATCCGGTCGCGTCGGCGCCGCTCGCGTGCGGAGGGCTCACCGCATTCCGGGCCACGAAGCACGCCCTCGAGACGCTGCGACGCCGGGGGTCAGCCGCACGGGCGTTGGTGATCGGCGCCGGTGGCCTCGGTCAGTTCGGCATCCAGTACCTGCAGATGATGAGCGACGCGGACGTGTGGGTGGCCGACCCTGCACCTGCAAAGCAGCAACGCGCGCTCGAGCTCGGCGCGAGCGGCGCCGTGACCGCCGACGAGCTCGACGGCAGATTCGACGCGATCATCGACTTCGTCGGCGCCCAGCCCACGCTCGAGGCTGCCGTGCAACGAGTGAACCGTCGCGGCATCGTGATCGCCGTCGGCCTGTACGGCGGTCGGGTGCCGTTCGGTGTGGGCGCGGTGCCGCACGAGGCCCAGTTCATGTCGAGCATCTGGGGTACCGTCGCCGAACTCGGCGAGCTGATCGCCTTCGCCCATCGTCACCCCATCCAATACACCGTGGAGTCGGTCGCACTCCAGCACGCCGAGCTGGCCCACCAGCGCCTGCGTGCCGGCGACGTCGCCGGCCGACTGGTGCTCGTTCCCTGAGGTGTCGGCATCCGACACCCCGACGACCAGCCCCTTCCCCCACCATCGACTGAACCAAGGAGCCGGGATGCCCTCCCCACGCCTCGACGAGATCGCCGCCCTCATCGCCCGCGACGGCGTGCACACGGTCGAGCTCGCCACCATCGACTCGTACGGCCACCTTCGCGGCAAGCGGGTGCCGGCCGGACGCTTCATCCACACCGTCGCCGAGCACGGCGCCCACATCGCCGACGCCATCTACGTCATGGACGTGCAGTGTGAGATCGTCGACAGTCCGCTGATCAACATGGGGACGGGGTTCCTCGACATGCACCTCGAACCCGACCTGTCGACCTTCCGGCTGCTGAAGCACCGGCCCGGATACGCAACGGTGATGTCGAACAGCATCGACCACGAGCACAAGCCTCATCCGCTCGACCCGCGCAACGTGTTGCAAGCCCAGGTCGACCGAGTGAACGCCCTCGGCTACGACCCGATCGCGGCGACCGAGCTCGAGTGCTACGTCTGCAACGACGACTGGACACCGGTCCAGTCGAACGTGCAGTACTCCTCGTTGATCGACAACTTCCCCCTCGAGCGGTGCGTCGCCGACATGCGCGCCGCGCTGCTCGACCTCGAGATCCCGTTGGAGTCGTCGAACCCCGAGTACGGGCCGGGCCAGCTCGAGATCAACTTCGGCCCAGCCGACCCGATGCGCACCGCCGACAACACCATCTTGTTCAAGGCCACGGTGAAAGAGGTCGCTCGCGCTCACGGTTTTCGGGCCACGTTCATGCCCAAGCCGTACGCCGGCCAGTCCGGCAATGGCATGCACGTGCACACGAGCCTCTCGAAGGACGGTCGGAACGTGTTCGGCGGCGGTGACGGCCACCTCTTGAACGACGTGTTCCGTCACTGGGTGGGTGGCCTGATCCACCACGCCCGATCCATCAGCCTGATGGGCATTCCGATGGGCAACGGATACAAGCGGGTGCGGCCATACACGTTCTGCCCCACTCACGCTCACTGGGGCGGCGACAACCGCAGTGTGCTGTGCCGCTGCACGGTGGGCCAGGGCCAGGCGAATCGGGTCGAGTTCCGTGGTGCAGGCGCCGATGCCAACCCGTACCTCATCATCGCCGCGCTCCTCGCCGCAGGTGCCGACGGCCTCGAGCGCCAGCTCGACCCTGGCCCGCGAGCCCTGGGCGACCAGTACGACGATCCGGGGGATCACCCGTTGCTGCCGGCGACCTTCGCCGAGGGCGTCAGCGCGTTCGCCGGCAGCCCCCTGGCAGACTCGTTGGGCGAGGGGTTCGGCGTGAACTTCCTCGCGCTCACCACCAACGAGCTCGCGCTGTACGAGGCGAACGCCGGCGGCGACATCGACGACGTGACCGAGTGGGAGTTCGCCCGCTACGTCGAGTTCACCTGAACCCAACCAACCCTCGCGCGAAACCTGCGGACCCGCAACACCAAACACCTGGAACGAGCACCTGCCCATGGTCGACATCGCCAGCCCCGAGCTCTACGAGCGCAGTGGCATCCCGCATGACGAGTTCGCCAGGCTGCGCCGGGAGGAGCCCGTGGTGTGGCACGACTGGGAATGCTCGCGCGGTGGATTCTGGGCGGTCACCACTCGAGATGACGTCACGAAAGTCACCCGCGACCGGCACACCTACACCTCGGCCGAGTTCACCAACCTGTTCGAGCTGAGCGCCGACGCGAAGGTCGCCCGCAAATCGCTGATCGACACCGACGGCCCCGAGCACACTCGCCTGCGCCGACTGGTCACGCCGCCCTTCACCATGCGTCGCACGGGCGACTACGACGCCGTTGCCCGCAGCATCACCACTGGTCTGCTCGATGCGATGCTCGAGCGCGGTTCCGGCGGCAGTGCTGTCGATGTGGTGAAGATGTTGTCGGAGCCGTTGCCCATCCAAGTGATCGTCAGCATCCTGGGTGTCCCCGCCGCAGACGCCGACTTCATGGTCGAGCTCTCGAACCAACTCGTCGAGGGCACCTCGCACCGCGAGGTCGACCCCCATGCATACGGCAACACCACCCCACTCGAACTCCTGCCGTTCAACAGTCCGGCATCGCATGCGCTGTTCGAGTACGGGCGCGGCCTACATGCCGAGCGCACCAAGTGCCCAGCCGACGACCTGGTCAGCAAGTTGGTCACCGTCGAGATCGACGGCGATCGGCTGACCGATCAGGAGTTCTGCAACTTCTTCCAGTTGTTGGTCTTCGCCGGCAACGAGACCACCCGCACCGCGATCTCGCAGGGCATCCATCACCTCATGATGTACCCGGATCAGCAAGAGCGACTGCATGCCGATCCGTCGCTCATCCCGACAGCGGTGGAGGAGATCATCCGGTGTGGCGTTCCCGTGCTGCACATGCGCCGCACCGCGACCACCGATGCCACACTGCGCGACAAGCAGGTGCGTGAGGGCGACTGGGTCGTGCTCTGGTACGCATCGTCGAACTTCGACGAACAGGTCTGGCCGGATTCACGCTCGTTCGACATCGGCCGCGCGCCGAAGCCCGATCACACGTCGTTCGGCGCATTCGGGCCCCACCATTGCCTGGGCGCGCCGCTCGCCCGCTTGGAGTTGCGCTTGATGCTGGAGGAGATCGTTCGTCGAGGGGTGAGGTTCGCCCCGGCAGGGGAGCCGTTGCGAGTGGCGAGCAACTTCGTCAACGGCATGCTCCACCTGCCGGCCTCGGTCACCGCTGCGTGACCGGCCGCCACGACGGCCACGGGGCCACCGAGGCCATGCCATCCGAACTCGTCCGTTGCGCGGCCGAGCGCGGGGACCCTGCACTCGACGGCCTGGGCATGGGTCGAAGGGCCCAAGAAGCTCGACTCGCTGCACCTCCTGGTGCGATCGGTGCCTACGATCGAGTGCATGAGTCAGAGTCAGACGAGTCAGATGTTGGAGCGTGTGCGTACCGGAGCCGGCTTCATCGCCGCTCTCGACCAGAGCGGCGGCAGCACGCCGAAGGCGCTCCGCATGTACGGCGTCTCCGACGATCAATACGACGGCGAACAGCAGATGTTCGACCTCATGCACGCAATGCGATCGCGCATCGTGATGAGCCGCGCATTCACCGGCGATCGGATCGTGGGCGCGATCCTGTTCGAGATGACGATGGACCGACAGATCGCGGGCCTCGGCTCGGCCGAGTACCTCTGGAACGTGAAGCAGGTGGTGCCGTTCCTGAAGGTGGACAAGGGTCTGGCCGAGGAGGCCGACGGTGTGCAGTTGATGAAGCCGATGCCCGAGCTCGATGCACTCTGTGAGCGTGCAGTGCGGGCCGGCGTCTTCGGCACCAAGATGCGCTCGGTGATCCTGCACGCGGATCAGAACGGCATCGACGAGATCGTCGCCCAGCAATTCGTGGTCGGAACGCAGATCCTCGGCCACGGGCTCGTCCCGATCATCGAGCCCGAGGTCGACATCACCAGCACCACGAAGGCCGAGTGCGAGGACCTGCTGCAACGCTCGATCCTCGCCAAGCTCGATGCGCTCGCTCCCGACCAGCACGTGATGCTCAAGCTCACCTTGCCGTCGGTGGACGACTTCTACCAACCGCTCGTGCGACACCCGAAGGTGCTGCGGGTGGTGGCCCTGTCCGGCGGCTACAGCCGTGCCGACGCGAACGCGAGGCTGGCCCGCAACCACGGCATCATCGCGAGCTTCTCGAGGGCGCTCACCGAGGGCCTCGTCGCGCGGATGTCGGACGACGAGTTCGATGCCGCCCTCGATGCGGCCATCGCCGGCATCTTCGCCGCATCGACCACCTGACCCCAACCCCCGCGGTGAGAGATGAGTGCCGGTGGCACCGCCATCTCTCACCGAGCCCGACGGGTACCGAAGAGCGATGAGAGATAGGGGCCGCAGCGACACTCATCTCTCATCGGAACACCACCGACGCCGATGAAAGCGATCGAGGCCTCGATCGAACCGACGACGGTTGCCCACGCCGGCCGTCGTCGAATGCGAGGTGTTCGCGCTCGATTTGCGAACGAACACCCTCCACGGCGGCGCCCACGAGAGGTGCGAAGGTGCCCAGCATGATCACCAGGCGTGACGTCGCTTCCGCTCCGGTCGAATCGCCCCTGACCCCTTCGGCGGTGCCGGCCGCGGAGATCGCGGACGCGACCGTCGTCGGAACGTTCGACCGAGCGCCCGGCGTGGCGGCGCCCGGTCACGGTCGTCAGACCAGACCTGCGACGACGTTGATCGTGAACGCGATCGTGGCGATGCTGAACACGTAGGCGAGCAGTGCGTGACGGAGCACGGTCGATCGGAAGGCACGGTCGACCACCGGCGTGTCCGACACCTGGAACGCCATGCCGATCGTGAACGACAGATACGCGAAGTCGCGATAGTCGGGAGCCTCGTCGACCCCGAAGGCGATGCCGCCGACGGCATCGCCTCCGTAGTACAGATGTGCGTAGCGAAGCGTGAACACGGTGTTCACCATCAGCCATGAGACGACCACGCTGACCAGCGCCGTGACGGTGAGAGCGACCTCCAGCGGCACCGGAGCCCGAGCCGCACGGTGGAGCGCGCTCACGATCGCGGCAAGGCTCAACGCGCTCGATGAAACGACCATCGCTCGCGACGCGGCCCTGCTGTCGTCTTCGCGAGTGGCCACGCGAGCGGTGGTCGCAGCATCGAGCCGACCGACTTCGCTCCAGATCCAGGCAAGCAGGATGACGGCCATCACGATCCACCCGACGAGCACGGCCAGCTCCCACGCCGTCCAGAGCGCCGTCACCATGGCTGCGGCGAGCCCGACCAGTGCGCACACGCAGACACGACGAAGCTCGGAGCTCGCCAACGTGCTCGACCGTGCTTGCGACGACTGGTTCACATCACACACTCTGCTCGATCGAGATGCCTCCGATCGACCAGTACGACTCGTGTTCAGGACGCAGCGAGTTGCAGGTCGGCGACCGCTGCGCGACCGTCGATCGCGGCACGCCAGTTGCGAGCGCGGATCGTCAGCAGCCAGAACCCGACCAGGCCGATCACCGCACCCGTCGCGAACGCGACGTGGAGGTTGATCAGGTCGCCGATCGCTCCGATGAACAGGAGGCCGAGACC
>JAYSLK010000398.1:0-5787 GCA_043725585.1 Actinomycetota bacterium | reverse complement strand
GCGCGCAACCAGCGCAGGCTCTCGGCGTCATCGACTCCGAACAGGGTGAGCGCCAGGCCGAGGTCGGCCGCGACTCCGACGACGGCCGAGATCAGGAGGTCGACGGTGCTGGTCGGATCGCCCAGAATGGCGCGATCGATCTTGAGAGCGCCGAACGGCAAGTGACGAAGGCCCAGGATCACGGCTGCACTGCAGCCGAGGTGGTCGAGGATCAAGCGCAGGCCGGCATCGTCGAGACGCAGGAGCGACGCTCGGGTTCCGGCATCACTGAGGGACAGTCCAGCTTCTGCTACCTCGAGGCCGATCACACCGCTCGCCACCCCGGAGCGAGTGACGATGTCGATGACCTTGGTCATGAGGCGCTCGGTGAGGAGCAGGGTGGCAGTGGCGTTGATGTTGATCGGGACACGATGACCCTTCTCGAGCCACATCTGGTGCTGGCGTATCGCATGTTCGAACTGGACGACGAAGAGGTCGGCCGACGCGTTGCTCGATCTGACGACGTCACTGAGCTGATCGGGCCCCAGCCGTCCGAGCGACGGGTGCCGCCAGCCCAGCGAACCTTCGACGCCGACGATCGAGCCGGACTCGAGGTCGACGATCGGTTGATAGAGCACATCGAGCTGGTCCTCCCGCACCGCGCGATGGATTTCGCCGGCGAGCATCATCCGATGGGGAGCCGAGGTGTCGTTGCCGACGTGGTATGCCTCGTGTCCCGTCCGCAAGGTCTTTGCGCGGTTCATCGCCACATCGGCCTGGCGTAGCAACTCATCCGGTGAACCGTCCGGATTCCATTTGACGCTCGTGCCGATGCTTGCCGAGATGTGCAGCGTGAGCCCGCTGCGCAGCGTGATCGGGCGCTCGAGTGCGGTCGCTATGCGCTCGGCATACGAGAGGGCGTGTGCCTGTGCGGAGGGGACGAGGACGGCGAATTCATCGCCGCCCAGCCGTGCGGTCACACCGCCATCGAAGGACTCGGCGAGGATACGAGCCACCTCGGCGATCGTCTGGTCGCCGCACGTATGACCGAATGCCTCGTTGACGTCCACGAAATCATCCAGATCGAGGACCGCGAGGAGTGAGCCGACCGGTGCGCCGGCGATGAGTTGACGAAGTCGTTCACGGTTCGGCAGGCCGGTCATGTTGTCGACGAACGCGAGCCGTTCGAGTTCCGCTTGAGCGCGCATCAGATCGGTGACGTCGTGGAGTGCCACTGCGCAATGCCGGTTGGGGAGCGGGCTGACGACCATCGAAAACCACCGTTGTGCGTCGAGGACCGGCAGCAGCGTGTCGTTGATCACGATCGCCTCGCCTCCGAGGGCGACGTCGGCGACGCGAAACCCGAGGCCGCGATGGCTGATGAGGTCGAAGGCGGTCGGGTCGAAGTCGATGAGTCGAAGACCCACGACGCTGGTCTGCGCCATGCGGCGAGTGGCTTCGTTCTCGTAGACGATGGTGAGCGACGTCGGATCGTCGGGGTCCTGAAGGTGAAGGACCGTCACCCCGACGTCGAGCGAGTCGACCAGGCGATCGAACCGGGTCAACATCTCGTCTGCAGCCATTGAATCGTTGACGTCGTAGGTGAGTCCGTACAGGCGTTGCACCCGACCATCGATGCCTTTGGAGGTCCTGCCGATCTCCTCGATCCAGCGATACGTGCCATCCTGGTGACGTTGGCGGTACCTGATCCGGTAGTCCTGCCCAGCCGTCACGGCGTCGACGATGAGGCCTTCGGCCACCGAGACGTCGTCAGGGTGCACCTGTGCCGACCACTCAGCCTGGCTGATGTCCTGGAACTGGGCTGACTCGCCGACGAACACGTGGTAGTTGGTGGTCGGTCGAACCGGGAGATCCGTGGTCTCGAACATCGCAACGCCGAGACCCTCCGCGATCCCGATGTTGAAGTCGATCGAGCGCCGTGCCGTGCTCTCGGTCCAACGGCTCGGAACGATCGTCGCGACGATGGTCGCGGCGAACAGCAACACTGCGATCAGCCAATCGTGGTGCCGTCCAACGGCAGCACCGACGGTCATCGATGCCACCGCCACGAGCGACAGCAGGACACAGGTGCGCCGCTCGGTGACGTGAGCATTGAAGGCAATGATCACCAGGCAGCCCATCATCGCCGGCATCAACAACTCCGGCACGAGCGCGACGAGAACTCCAAGACTGACGAGGTCCCTGAGCCACACGTAGGGCGCGAGGAGGCCCGTGCGCTGGAACAGCATCCACGTGATCGGGATCCCCGGGAGCATCACGATCGCTGCGCCGGCGACCACCCACGCAGATCGATCCTGAACGTGCCACATCAGCACAGCCCCCATCAGGGCGTAGCCGAGCATCCGCAAGAACGCGGCAAGGCGGAACAGCCGTTGCAATTCGTGCGGGGGCATCGGAACGATTGCGGCCCTTCCGAACAGCACTGAGGGCGAGCGTCGGTTGTTCATCGAGTGACGGTGCCTTCTTCATGTGGTGGCGACGGCGGAAGGCCTCAGTGAGGTCTGGGTACGGCTGCGAACGTTCCGCTGCCGACATCGTTTGGTCCCGCAAGGTCCGCTGCAGAACAAGTCACGGTGGCAAGTCGATCGCCGCGCTCTTGGAGAAATGCCGTCAGTTCGTCGGCCGTCATGGCCGGTACGACATACGGTCCCTGGATCAGGTCGACGCCGTTGTCGACCAACCATCGATACCGTACATCGTGGTGAACATCGTCTGCGGACACCGTCCTCCCATGCCGGCGGCAGGTGGCGATGATGGATGCCAGGAGCGACTCGTCGATGGAGAGGAGAGCCCCGACGAATTCCCCGTCGAGCTTGTAGTGGTCGATGCGCCCGCCCAGAACTGACAGTTCGCTCAGCTGGCTGCCGCAGTGATCAGCGACGATTCGGAAGCCGGCATCAGCGAGCCGCTGAAGAGAGGTCTCGACGGCGTGGTGACCGGTGATGCCCAGACTCTGGTCGACCTCGAGTCCGACGGCATGTGGCGCCATCTCGGAGTCGGCGAGCACTTCGATCATCCGCGACACCGCCGACGAATCGTGGAGGGTCCTGAGGTCGATGTTGATCGACACCGGAACGTCGTAGCCGGCATGGCGCCAGCTGCGCTGATCGGCGATGGCCAGCCGAAGCGAGTACAGCACGATGTCGCGGTCGAGGTTGCTGAGATCGACCATCTCGGTGAGCTCGACGGTGGAGAGCAGACCGAGCACCGGATGGCGCCACACCAGGAGTCCTTCCGCGTATCCCACCTCGCCGTTCGTAGAGTCGATCGCCGGCTGGTACTGGACTTCGAGTTCGTTGTCGAGAAGAGCGCGCCGCAGTTCTCCGAGCAGCATCATTCGGTGCGGCGCTGAGTTGTCGCTCTTGGCGTCGTAGCTCTCGACGCCGCTGCGGTGTCGCTGTGTCTGGGTGAGAGCGACATTGGACTGGCGGAGCATCTCGTCAGCAGACATGTCATGTCGAGTCTTGGTCGTGATCCCGATGCCGGCCGACGCCTGAAGCGTCAGACCGTTGGGAAGCGTGACGGGTTGCGCGAGTGTCTTCACGATCCGTCGTGCGAGGTCGGCCCCGCCCGCATCCGGAGGCGTGAGCAGTCCGAACCGGCCACCTTCGAGGCGACACAGAGTGCCGCCCTGTTCGACGCCCGGCAGCACCCGTGCGACCTCGATGATCAATTCATCGGCACAACCCTGTCCGAACGCCTCCCTGACCTGACCGAGCTGATCGAGGTCGATCAGGAACAACGTGGTACCGACCGGCGCGCGCACGATCATCTCGCGCAGCCGGGCAAGGTTCGGAAGGTCGGTCAGACGATCGACGTACGCCAGGCGTTCGAGCTCGTCGTGCGCCGCATACAAATCCGTGACGTCCTCCATCGCGGCGACACACTGGCCGGCGGAGCACGAACTGACCACCATCGAATACAGCCGATCCTGACCGTTCAAGCTGACGTGGGCGTCCGGCAATCGCCACGTCGGTCCCCCGGCTGCGACCTTTGCCATTTCGTACCCGACGCCACGATGTGCGGCGGTGTCGAAGGTGCGGCGGTCGATGTCGATGAGGCGCTCGCCGACGTGGCCTCCGGCTTCCATGCGCGCGGCGGCCTGGTTCTCCCACACGACGGTCAGCGACGTCGGGTCGTCGTGGTCGACGAGACGGAGCACCGTGATGCCGACGTCCACCAAGTCGGCGATCAGGTCGAGGCGAGCCAACTGTTCGAGGGACTCCACCTGCTCGGTGATGTCGATGATCACCCCGTACACCATCACCTGCGTACCAGCTGGCACGACGCGACCGATCTCCTCGATCCATCGGTAGCTGCCCTGGGCGTTGCGGATGCGATAGCGCTCGCGGTAGTCGCGGCCTGCGCCGACCGCCGCATCGATCCGGTCGCTGACAACCGAATCGGCGGGATGCAAGTTGTCGCGCCATTCCTGTTCGGTGACGTCGGCGATGCCCGACCCGGGTGCCATGCGGTGGAACATCGCTGTCGGCTCACCCTGGACACCGCGGCTCTCGAACATCACGAGACCGAGCGCGTTGGCGACGGTGGAGTTGAACGTCAGCGACCGCTGCATCACCTCGGCCGAGACCTGTGTCGGAAAGACGACGCAGGCGACACCGAGCGGGAAGACGGCCGCCGCGAACAGGGCCGCGTCAGAAGGATGCGGGATCACGGCTGCCCATGTCGCGACGACCGCTGCTCCGCTGAGGATCACTGCGCCCCGACGCTCGATCGTCTGGCAGTTGAACGCAAGGATCGCCAGCATCCCGACCAACGCCGGCGTGAAGAAGAGCGGGTCGATTGCTGCGAAGACCCCGAGGGCCACGATGTCGCACAACAACACGAACGGCGCCAGCACGCCGGTCCGCCGGATGTACCTCCACACCAGCACGGTGCACGGGTACACGTACACGCTGATGGGCGCCAGCAACCAAGGTGACGAATCGCGTGACGACCACAAGATGGACGAGCCCATCACGACGAGGGCAATCGAACGAATGATCGCGACGACCTGGAAGTATCGCCGGCGATCGACCGGGATGGACAAGATCACCGCAGAGGTCGACAAGGGGGCCCAGAGTCGTTGTCTCAGATCAGCCACGCCCACCCTCCCTTTCCCCTCAGATACGGGGTTGAGATCGACAATCGTATTGGTCGATCGGATCGAGGGTGTGGATCGATCCAACCCAGGGCTATGTGACTCCAACCCGGTCAACGATCGGTCAGCGAGCGCGTGGTGGCACGTCGAGTCGCCACGCCAACTCGGCCGCGCCGAGCGCAGTCGCGGGAGGGCCTTCGGCCTGGTACTCGAGCAACATCGCCCGCCACGGCGCCTCGAGCTCCAGCTTTCCCAGCAATGCGCTCACACCCCACACAACCCGGTCGAGCATCACGAACGACGGCGGCATGTCGATCTGTTCGATCACCTTGGCATACCGGCCACCGACGTCGGCGATGCGCTGAACGGTGTCGCGCATGAAATCGCGGGTGAAAGTGAACCTCTCGGTGAGGTATGGCCGATAGGGGATGCTCACGTAGTCGTACACGTCCTGTGGTGCAAGACCGTGCCGTTCATGAAGGAACCCGGATCGTTCCATAGCGATCGCGAGTCGCTCTGGATCTCTCGCGACGATGATCGCATCCATACAGGGGGCCAGGCGTTCCCACTCGCCCGGCGCCCATCTCTTGACCATGCCGAAGTCGAGGAAGGTCACGTCTCCATCGCTGCTGAAGCGGTAGTTGCCAGGGTTCGGATCGCCGTTGAAGACGCCGACCCTCAGGATG
>JAYSLK010000397.1:0-2357 GCA_043725585.1 Actinomycetota bacterium | reverse complement strand
GCAAGTGGTCGACTCTGCGTGGAATTGCACGCGCTCACGGTCGTGAATCCTGAACGGTTCTGGAAAGTGACCTACATGATCATGCATGATCATGTATGATCATGCGCATGTCGACACCGACATCCTCCTCCTCCCCGACCGCTTCCCCGTCGCCTTCGCCTTCCCCTTCCCCTTCGCCTTCCCCGTCGCATCGAGCGATGCGCAAGCGAGCGGCGATCGTCGGTGCGTCCGGCTTCACCGGCGCAGAGCTGATGCGGCTGTGCGCTCAGCACCCGCACCTCGACCTCGTGTACGCCACCGGCGACACCCAGGCCGGCACGCTCGCCAGTTCGCTGTACCCGAACGTGACGGCGGCGTACCCCGACTTGGTGTTCGAAGCGTTCGACGCCGATCGACTCGACGGCGTCGACGTGGTGTTCCTGGGACTTCCCCACGAGGCGAGCCTCGAGCTCGTACCTCAGATCGCAGGTCGTGTCGGCACGATCGTCGATCTGTCGGCTGCGTACCGACTGAAGGATGCATCGCTGTATCCGATCTGGTACGGCTTCGAGCACGATCAACCCGACCATCTCGCCGCGGCTGTCTACGGCCTGCCCGAGCTCGACCGGTCGAGGTTGGCAGGCGCCGGGCTGGTGGCCACGCCCGGTTGTCACGTCACCGCCGCAGCACTCGCGCTCGAGCCGCTGGTCGCGGCAGGAGCGATCGAGCGCCGCGGCATCATCGTCGACTCCAAGACGGGCCTCAGCGGAGCGGGCCGGGCCCTCAAGAACTCGTCGATGTTCTGCACGGCCGACGAGAACCTCGAGGCGTACGGCCTGCTCGACCATCGGCACACGCCCGAGATCGAACAAGCGATCAGCTCGACGAGCGAACCGTCGGTTGGACGAGCCCACCGGACCGAGGCCGGCAGGAGTGGCACCGGCGAGCCGACGTGTCAGGTCCTGTTCACTCCCCATCTCGCGCCGCTCAATCGAGCGATCCTGGCAACGTGCTACGCGCGGCCGGCTGAAGGCGTGCAGGTGTCGACGGAGTCGCTGCTCGCCACGATGGCGCGTCGCTACCGAGGCGAACCGTTCGTGGTCGTGAGGCCCACATCTCCGTCCACGAAGGCGGCGCTCGGCACCAACACAGCGTTCCTGACGGCCCGCTACGACGAACGCACGAACACGGTGATCGCGATCTGTGCGATCGACAACCTGTGCAAGGGCGCGAGTGGTGGAGCAGTGCAAGCTGCCAACGTGGCACTCGGCTTCGACGAGACAGCCGGTCTTCAGCGCGTGGGGTTGTACCCGTGAGTGCGGTGCGGGCCGCGGAACGGGCAGCAGTGCTGGTCGAGGCGCTGCCCTACATCCAACGATTCGCAGGTCAGGTGGTCGTCGTCAAGTACGGAGGCAACGCACTGGCCGGTGCGTCCACCGATCAGCTGCCGGCCGATGCGCTCGCGTTGTTCGCCGAGGACCTCGTGCTCATGCGCGCCGTCGGGATGCGTCCGGTGGTGGTGCACGGCGGCGGTCCCCAGATCAGTGAGATGATGACCCGGCTCGGCAAGGTGACCGAGTTCCGCGATGGTCTGCGGGTCACCGACGCCGAGACGGTCGACATCGCCCGGATGGTGCTCATCGGCCAGGTGAACCCCCAGCTGGTCTCGGCCATCAACATCCACGGTCCCATCGCCGTCGGTGTGTCGGGCGAAGACGCAGGATTGATCAAGGCTCGGACTCGCGACCCCCGGCTCGGCTTCGTCGGCGACGTCACCGCCGTGAATCCGACGATCCTGGAGAGCCTGCTCGCCGACGGCTTCATTCCCGTGGTCGCCACCATCGGCACCGACGCGACCGGCCAGGCATACAACATCAACGCCGACACCGTGGCAGGCGCGATCGCCGAGGCGCTCCGCGCCGAGAAGCTGGTGTACCTCACCGACATCGAAGGCCTGCGCCGAGTGGTCGACGATGCGGCCAGCCTGATCCGTCAGACCACCCCCGACGAGCTCGACCGCCTGATCGCCGACGGCGTGATCGCGGGAGGGATGATCCCCAAGGTCGACAGCTGCGTGCGCGCCGTGCGCGCCGGCGTCCGCCGCGCGCACATCCTCGACGGTCGGATCCCTCACGTGCTGCTGCTCGAGGTGTTCACCGACGAGGGCATCGGCACGATGGTGAGATCGCCGTCCGACTCGCTCGAGCCCCACCGAGCAACCGGCCGAGATCCAACCGGCCGAGATCCAACCGGCCGAGCTCCAACGACCACCGCTTCTTTGGAGGGACCATGACGTCACATCCGTTCGACACCGCACCGGCCGGTGCCGCGTGCCCGTTCATGCCGGTGTTCGGCCCGCCACAAGTGATGTTCGTCCG
>JAYSLK010000396.1:0-5175 GCA_043725585.1 Actinomycetota bacterium | reverse complement strand
GATCACGTTGCCGAGCCGGAAGTCGCCGTGCACGATCGTGCGTCGCGGCGATGATGGGCGATGCTGTTCGAGCCAGCGAAACGCGAGCTCGAACGTGGGATGAGCCTGGCCCAACGTGTCGAGCAGGTCGCGGTAGTAGGTGATCTGGTCGTTCTCGACCAGACCCGGAGCGGTGTCGACGTCGATCGCGTGCAACTGGGCAAGCGCCGCGCCGAGCTGCGCAGCCAGCGCCGACCGGGCATTGGTGTACTCGTCGTCGCGCAGGATCTTGCGCGCGATCGTCTCGCCGTCGACGGCCGTCATCACCATGAACGAGGCCCCGAGAGGCGAGTCGTCGCCCGTGCCCGCGGCGATCACGTCGGCGACCGGCATCCCTGCAGCCCCGGCAGCGCGCAGCACCGACGCTTCCACGCCCATGTCGCGACCGTCGCCGCTGCGTTGCCGTTGCAGGATCAACGGTCGACCGTCGGCGACGAACCGCCAGGTCTCCCTCGATGCGCCTCCCGACAACCGCACCAGATCGGTGACGACCTTGGCTCCGAGGGCGGTCTCGAGTTGTGCGGCAAGGCCCGCCGTCGTCTCGCTCATCAGCAGTGAGCGAGAACCGTTGCGTACGGATTCACCGGGGCACCCCCGCCTGGGTGGATCTGGAAGTGCAGATGCGGGGTCGAGAACTTGGCATTGCCGGTGTCGCCCACATAGCCGATGACCGTACCCGCCGTCACCTGGCCGAGCGTCTCCCAGCTGTCGAGGTGGGCGTAGTAGTACTTGCTGCCGTCGGCCCCGAACAGTTGGACGGTGTTGCCGCCGAGCACGTTCACCTTCGACTGGGCGAAACCATCGACAACCGCCACGACCGGCACTCCGCGGTTCGCGATCATGTCGACGCCCTGATGGGATCTGCCGCCACTGCGGGGCGCGCCCCAGGTGTCACCGAACAAGCTCACGCCTTGCACCGGGCACACCCACCCCGGCCCGGCGAGATCGCCTGCAGCGCCGCCAGGACGAGCGCCCGCACCGGTGTTGCCGGTGAGTCCACCACCGGTGCCGCCGGTGGACTTGTTCGTCGGGCCTGCATCATCGATGTCGCCATCGCCCACGGCAAGCGGGTTGTCCGGAGCGTTGGACCCGAGCTGGCTCTTGGAACCGATGGAGTCGGCTGCGGCGGCCTCGGCACGCAGGTCGTCGGCCGCTGCGCCCTCTTGACGGCGCCGCTCGGCCTCTTCGGCCGCCAGCGCCTTCTTGATCGCCTCGTCCTTCAGCCGATCGGCTTCGACGTCCTTCAGCCGTTCCACCTCGGCCAGCGCGTTCTCGCGGCGGCGGTCGAGCTCGTCGCGGGCGGCCTCGCCGTCGGCCTCCGCCTGTTCGAGTTCGGTCTGCTTGTCGTCCAATTCCGAGTTGAGCGCGTCGAAGTCGTCGAAGTCCTCGGCCGAAGTCTCGTTGACCACGTCGATCAGCACCGCCACCTGCGCCTGCTCGCCCGCCGACCGGAACCCTGTGAGCAGGGGCAACGAGTCGGTGCCGCTGCGGGTGAAGCGGTTGATCGCCACTTGCTCGACCGTCTTTCGCAACGCTTCGATCTGAGCCTGCAGCACTGCGATGTCTGCCTTCAGCGCCTGCTGCGCGAGCTCGAGCCGGTCGAGGTCGCTCTCGGCCTGGAACAACGCATCGGCTGCGGCGTTGCCGCGCTCGCGTGCGTCGGCGATCTCGACGGCTGCCCGCCGAGCGGCATCGTCGGATTCGTCGGCTCGTACGGGTGTGGACGGCACCGCTGAGAACAGCAGCGCCATCCCCGCCAGGATCGCCCAGAGTGCACGCATGTGCACGGAACGCTACCTCCGTCCCCTGCTCCACCACGGTCACCGGCCTCCGGGGCACGCTTCTTGACGAAGTCAAGACACATCGCCCGCGACCATCCGAGGTCGTAGCGTCGCACCCGTGACCCCTCGTCTCGTCTCCCCCACGTCGCCGCCGCCCGTCCTCGAACTGTGCGCGATCTCCTTCGTCCGCGGCGAACGGGTGATCCTCGCACCGCTCGATTGGACGGTCACGGCCGAGCAACGCTGGCTGGTGCTGGGTGCCAACGGATCGGGAAAGACGACGTTGGTCCGCATCGCGGCGATGTACGAGCACCCTTCGTCGGGCGATGTCACCGTGTTGGGAGAACGCCTCGGCTCCACCGACGTCCGGGTGCTGCGGCGACGAATCGGCTACTCATCGGCCGCGATCGCCGCCCAGATCCGCCCCGAGCTCACCAGTGCCGAGGTGGTGATGACCGCCAAGTTCGCCGCGCTCGAACCATGGTGGCACCGCTACGACGCTGCCGATCGGGCGCGGGCGCTCGAGTGCCTCGTGCAGATGCAGGTCGGAGATCTCGCCGATCGTTCGCTCGGCACGCTGTCATCGGGCGAGCAGCAGCGCGTGCTGCTGGCGCGCACGCTGATGACCGGCCCGGGACTGTTGCTGCTCGACGAGCCGAGTGCCCGCCTCGACCTCGGCGGTCGCGAGCAGTTGGTCGCCGCACTCGCCGAACTGACCGGCACCGCCGACGCTGCACCATTGGTGTTGGTCACCCATCATCTCGACGAGGTCCCGACGGGGATGACCCACGTGATGATGTTGCGCCGCGGCCAGGTGGTGGCCCGCGGCCCGATCGATGACTCCCTCACCGCCGAGACCCTCAGCGAGTGCTTCGAGATGCCGCTCCAACTCGAACGACGACGCGATGGCCGATGGTCGGCCTGGGCCGAACGCTGATCGCCCGCCCTCGCCGTGGCCTCCCCCGGCCGACACACGACTCGAGGTCTCGGAGCGGGGCGGTCACGGGCGCAGGTCGGCGACCAACGCCAACAGCCGCTCACGGCCGGCAACGATCTGCTCGGCCAACACCCGTTCCATCACACCGCCGGTCCACAACGCACCGCCGTAGTGGAGCACCATCTCCAACCGGCTGCCGCCGGCATGTTCGGAGACCGTGGCGTCGAGCAACCAGGGAGCATGTTGGCGACCGTCGAGTTCCACGCGTTCGAACTGCACGTGGGCGGCTGTCGGCTCGTGCACGGTCCGCTCCATCCGCAGCCGCTTCGACCGGGCGAAGGGTCCGAGGCGGGCACGCAGTTCCACTTCCCACGCAGGCCGGCCGTCGTGGGTGGGCGAGGTGATCGAGACCCGATGAGCGAGCGGCATCCACTGGGGATACTCGGTGAGCTCGTCGATCAGGCCGAACAGGCGAGCGGGTTCGCATGGCGCATCGAGATGAGCGGTGACGTCCACGAGGGCAGTATCGCCGGAGAAGCGGTCGCTCAGGCGCCGTCGGCAGTGACGCCACGAAAGGCACGAGACAACAGGCGACCCCGCGCCTTCAACAGACCGGACAGGTCGTCGTTCTGGTCGAAACGCGGTTGCCACGGCAGCACGTCCGCCTCGGGCTCAGGTTCGATCTCCAGCTCGGGTTCGGTTTCGGGCTCGGTCTCCGCCTTCGTCTCGCGCTCGACGGCCAGGGGTGACTCCTCGTCGGCGACGGCCGGCGTTGCGGGCCCAGCCATGAGAGCGGTCATCGACTCGAGCGGCGACGGGCTCATCTCGGTGATCTCTCCGACGGGTGACGCGCCGGCGCCGACGTCGTCGAGGCTCAACTGCATCGCAGCCGTGCGCAGGACTTCCATCGTCTTGTCCGGTCGTGGGCCGCGGTGGCGTGGCCGGACCATGCCGTCGGTCAGATCGTCCATGCTCGAGGCCGTGAACAGACGCGGCACGGGCTCGCGACGATCGTCGAGCATCCACCCCAGCGGCACCACCATCGCGTTCGCATGACGTCGGCACAGCCCACCCGAGCGTGGTCCTTGCTGGGCAACATCGAAGGTGTCGAGCCACACGACGAGCGACTCGGCATCGAAGCCGTAGGCGACGTCGGCCGGTGCCGAGCACCCCGGGCGTTCGCAGAGACGTGGCATCGCCGGAAACGGTACTTCACCCCAGTTCAGCTGGGGTGGAATGCCAGCGGGCTGGCCTCGGCTCAGTTGCTCGCCGTGCGGAACTGATTGCGACCTTCGCGTTTGGCGCGGTACAGCGCATCATCCGCGGCACCAACGAGCGTCTCGGGCGTGGAAGCACTGAGCGGGTACTCGGCGATGCCGATCGACGTGGTCTGCAGGTGGTCGGGCGGCAACGCCGGCGCGCAGGCCTCGACGCACCGGGCGAGCAACCGCTCGGCCAGCGAGATCGCACCACGGGTGTCGCACGATGGGCAGATCACCAGGAACTCCTCGCCGCCCCACCGGATCACGGTGTCGTGACCGCGAACCGACGCACGCAACAAGCCGGCGAACGCTGCCAGCACACCGTCGCCGACGTCGTGGCCATGCCGATCGTTCACCTGCTTGAAGTGATCGAGATCGCAGAGCAGCACCGACATCGGCTCGCCCGTGCTGTCGGCCATCTGGCGCGCCTGGGCCAAGGCCTTGCTGGCCCGGCGACGGTTCCCCACGCCGGTGAGCTGATCGGTGTCGGCTTCCGCCGCAAGTCTGAGGTTCTGCTCGATCCGCTCGAGCCCCATGGCCAGAGCAGCAAGGAGCTCGTCGAGGCGAGCGATCTGGTCGGCGGCCGGGTGGTCGACGTAGCCGATGTCGAGGGCCACCGTCAGGTGCTCGTCGACCACGAACTGCCGCTCGATCTGGTGCGCTCCGATGCGGCCCGACTCAGCGTGCAGCGAGCCAGCGAGCCGAACTGCCGTCGCCGACATCGAGGCGCCGGTCACGCCGGGCAGGCTTGCGAAGGCTGCAGCGATCTCTTGAAGCTCGGTGACGTTCCAGTGTTCGTCGAGCGCGGCGACCACGCGAAGCGCCTTGGCGGCAGCAGCACGGCGCCGGAGCTGTTCGCTCTCGACCACGCGGGCGAGCCCGGTCGCGATCTGCCCGGCGACCTCGTCGAGAAAGCCGGCCGAGCGCAACGCGGCCGGTACGTCCGGAGCATGCAGCGTGCCCGTGGCAACGTGGTCGACGGTGAAGATCGCGGTGTTGGGCTGGCCGAGCAACGTGTCGTGCTTGAGCGCCAGGTCGGGGTCGAGGCCGACCGCGGCGCCGATGCGCGGCAGACCTTCGGGATCGATGCCGATGAGACAGCTCTCGATCGGCGCGTGCTGGGTGAGGACATCGATCACAGCCTGCGCGTAGGTCA
>JAYSLK010000395.1:0-2351 GCA_043725585.1 Actinomycetota bacterium | reverse complement strand
GTGCTCGCGGTCGAGAACGTCTTCATCGGCGCGTCGAACGAGCTCGGTGCGTTCGAGAGTGGGGTGGCTGCGCAGGCCTTCGGAACGCCGGCGACCGTGATCGGCGGGGGCATCGGCACCCTCGTCGTGGTCGGCGTCTGGGCGCTCGCTTTTCCATCGCTCCGGCGAATCGATCGATTCGAGGACGTCGAGACCGAACGAATCCCGGTGTGACCGACGAACCCCGGTGTGACCGACGGGCGTCCGACCTGCTCAGAGCACGCCTGGCTGCGCAGCAGCCGCCACCCCGAACGAGTTCGAGACCGGAGCGGCGAAGCGCACAGCGGGACGTTCGGCGTTCTTCACGAGCAGGGTGGCCGAGCCGTCGAGCAGGTTCCAGATCCACACGTCGGCCGGGCCATCGCATCCGAGTGGGCGAGCGGCAACCACCAGTCGGGCAGCATCGAGCCAGCCGAGCGGCGACAAGGACTGACCTGCGAGCGGTGTGCCGTCGCCGACCGTGCGGGCACCGCCTGTTCGTTCATCGAGCACCTTCGCGCTGGTCACGCTGTTGCAGAGGCCGACCTTCCACGACAACGACCGCGTGGCTGCTCCAGGTGTGAGCTGTGAGATGGGCGCCTGTTCGCTGGTCAGCTCGAGCAGACTCAGGTCGCCGAGGAGGATCTGCTGGATCCGGAACTGGGCACCGTTGTCCGTCAGGACCCACACGGCGTCGCCCTCGGGATCAGCCGCGAGTTCGAGCACGTCGATCGCCGGATCGGCGATGAGCGCGAGCGCTCTGACGCCGTCGCCTGCGTCGGTCGCTGCGTACACGCCTCTCGAGCCGTCGTTGGCCTCGCCGGCGGCGATGCGCACCCCGCCGCCCGGGTGGGCGATGGCTGCGGTGGTACGACCGAGGAACGTGACATCAGCACGCTGGTTCGGATCGGCTGCATCGCGACGTACGAGGGTGCGGTCCGATGACGTGGGCCCGAAGATGCCTGCTCCCGATGGGAACTCCCACGACACCCGCGTGGTCGTTGCGTCGAAGCCACTGTTGCGCATGCCCTGCACATCGAAGATCGTGGATGATGCGATGAGCGCCCTGGTCGAGTCGGGCGACCACTTCACCGCCCCACGCTGATCTGGCCGAAGCGTGGCGAGGCAACGCACGATCGAAGCGTCGAGCGACGTCCCGTACAGCCGGTCGCCCACCGCGAACGTGACCTCTCCTCCCGGAATCGGATCTGCGTAGCCGCACTCGGTTTCAGGCACGGTGACGAGCAAGGGGTTGTTGGGGTCGCTGCTCGAGGCAACGGTGGTGGTGGGTGCCGGCGTCGACACCGGCAGGATCTCCGGTGGCACCAGCGGCACGAGGGATGCGGTGGGCGGAGTGCTCGTGGTGGTGCACCCAGCCGACCCGACGAGCGCGATGCACGTGAGCAGACCGACGACGGAGATCGTTCGACGCGACGCCGAGTACACACCCCTCGATGTCGTGGTCATCGGCGCTTCACCAACCAGCGGTACCGCTGCGCCTTCTCGGAGGCCGACTCGGCAGCGAGCATGCCGACGCTCGTTGCCATCGTGGGGTAGACGTGCACCATCGACGCGATCTCGTTCAACTTGAGCCCCTGTCGGATCGCGAGCGACAGCTCGTGGATCAGTTCGCCCGCCGCGGGCGCGAGGACGTGGGCGCCCACGATGCGTTCCTTTGCGGTCACGACGACGATCGCGCCGGCCGTCGCGCGATCGGTGCGAGCGCGATCGTTGTGCTGAAGGTCGACTCGCCAGACATCGACGTCCTCGCCGAAGCGTGCCTCTGCCTCGTCGGCGGTGAGGCCGGCATGGGCAAGCTCCGGATCGGTGAAGGTGCACCACGGAACGAGGTCGGAGGCCGGAGCGCGGCCGGGGAAGAACATGTCGCGAACCGCCGCCACGGCGGCATGATCTGCGGCGTGCGTGAATCGGTCGCCATCGGTGACGTCTCCGACGGCGTACACGGTGCGGAAGGTGGTGCGTGCCCGATCATCGACCACCACACCACCGCCGGTGCCCGAGCGCACCTCGATCCCGAGCTGGTCGAGTCCGAGGCCTTCGACATCGGGCCGGCGGCCCGTTGCCACGACCAACGCCTCTGCGTGCAGTTCACGCACACCGGCCGGGTCGTGCACGGTGAGCACCACGCCACCACCGGGTG
Organism: Actinomycetota bacterium; assembly: GCA_043725585.1. Lineage (GTDB taxonomy): Bacteria > Actinomycetota > Acidimicrobiia > Acidimicrobiales > Ilumatobacteraceae > VFMC01. The sequence goes on along the minus strand of JAYSLK010000395.1, from coordinate 172 downwards.
CACGCCGCACCGCCACGGCGCGGGCGTCGATCAGCACCTCGACGTCCTCGTCGCGCAGCACCGTGGTGAGCAACGACACCAAGCTCTGCTCGTCGCGGGGGAGCAGCCGTGGACCGTCGTGCACGAGCGAGACCTGGATGCCGAGGCGCGCGAACGCCTGGGCGAGCTCGAC
>JAYSLK010000394.1:0-4341 GCA_043725585.1 Actinomycetota bacterium | reverse complement strand
TTGTGGGCACCTTCACGGGTGCCCGAGGTGAACTCGCGCGAGGTACCGAAGTGGATGGAGGCGGGCGACGTCCATGCGGTCATCGACGGGTTCGCGAATGCGGCTTCGGTGGCGATGAGTGCCGGCTGCGACGGTGTCGAGATCAACGCGGGACAGCACAGCCTGGTCCGCCAGTTCCTCTCCGGGCTCACGAACCAGCGCGGCGACGAGTGGGGCCACGATCGCCAGTTGTTCGCCGGCCAGGTCATCCAAGCGGTGCGACGCAGCGTCGGCGATGCTCCCGTCGGGCTCAGGCTGTCGTGTGACGAGCTCGCGCCATGGGCTGGGATCACCTCCGACATCGCCGTCGCGCTCGTTCCTGCACTCGTGTCGCTCGGCATCGACTACGTCGTCGTGGTTCGTGGCTCGATCTTCTCGGTCGAAAAGACCCGGCCCGACTTCCACGAGCCCGCAGGTTTCAACATCGATGTGTGTCGGCGCGTACGCGAGGCGGTGCCCGGTACGCCGGTGTTCCTGCAGGGTTCGGTGATCGATCCGGGTCAGGCGGAGTGGGCCATCGAAGCCGGCGTGGCCGACGGGGTCGAGATGACCCGCGCCCAACTCGCCGAGCCCGATCTGTTGCGGTTGCTCATCGCCGGATCGCCTGAACGCGCCCGCCCGTGCATTCGCTGCAACCAGACCTGTCAGGTTCGCGACGCGCGCAATCCGATCATCACCTGCGTGGTCGAGCCAACGGCCGGCCACGAGACCGACGACCCCGCGTGGTACGTCCCGACGAGATCGGCGACCGACGTGACCGTGGTCGGCGGAGGTGTCGCCGGTCTCGAGACTGCCCGAGTCGCGGCGATGCGCGGCCATCGTGTCACGGTGGTGGAACGCGACCATCGACTCGGTGGCATCGCTGCGATCGCAGGACCGGCGCAGCCGTTCGTCGGATGGCTCATCGACGAGTGTGCGCGGCTGGGCGTACAGGTGCACTTGAACACGCGGTTCGATGCCGCGCCGACCGCTCCGAACCCGCCCGCCACTGCGCAGGTCGTGCAGGCGACCGGGGCTCGCCAGGGCCGACGCGAGTACGAGATCTCTCCCGACGCGGTCGTCATCGACATCGTCGACGTGCGTCGCGACGACACGCGACTTCCAACAGAGGGCATGATCGCGGTGTTCGACCCCATCGGTGGTCCGATCGCCATTGCGATCGCCGAGGAGCTCGGCGATCGAGCGGCGTTGATCACCCAGGATCATATTGCTGGCAACGAACTGAGCCGCAGCGGCGATCTGGCACCAGCCAACGTGCGCTTGGCTCAGCGCGGTGTGCTCATCGAGCGCCGCTCGCTGCTCCGTGGCGTTCGCGCTGGATTCGTGGATGTTCAAGATCGCTTCAGCGGCGAACGTCGTTCCATTGCTGCAGTCGCTCTGATCGACTGCGGCTTCCGACTCCCGACGGATCCACTGGAGGGCGCGTCGGTTCAGGTCGGTGACTGTGTCGCGCCACGAACGGTGCTGGAGGCGGTGCTCGAGGCGCGCCGCGCCGCCCGCACCCTCTGACAACGATTCGTCGGAGGCAGGTGCACGCCAGCGGGCCGCGACGGCGTACGTTGCCGTGATGGACGTCGCCTTTCTCGAACGTGCCCGCCTGCAATTCGCCGATCGGAACCCCAGCAGCCGCCGATACTTCGAAGAGGCGTCGAAGGTCCTGCCCGGAGGTCACACGCGAACCGTGTTGAACCATCCGCCATTCCCGCTCGCGTTCGTCGCCGGAGAAGGCGCCACGCTCACCGACACGGACGGACATCGCTACGTCGACCTGCTCGGCGACTACACCGCCGGCCTGCTCGGTCACAGCGAACGACGAGTCCTCGACCCGGTGGTGGCGGCACTCCAGACGAACGTCAGCGTCGGTGGCGTGCACCCTGCCGAGGCAGTGCTCGCACGGCTGATGTGTGAGCGGTTCGGCATCGACCGGGTTCGCTTCACCAACTCCGGCACCGAAGCCAACCTGATGGCCATCACCACGGCCACTCAGTTCACCGGCCGGAAGAAGCTGCTCGTGTTCCTCGGTGGATACCACGGTGGCGTGCTCTACTTCGCGAGTGGACCGGCGGCGTGGAACGCGCCGTACGACTTCGTGATCGCGCCCTACAACGACCTCCCACGCACCGTCGAACTGATCGAACGCCATGCCGACGACCTCGCCGCCGTGATCATGGAGCCGATGCTCGGATCGGGAGGCTGTGTGCCGGCGACCCCCGAGTTCGCCCAGGGCGTCTTCGCCGCGGCGCGCGCCGCAGGCGCGGTGTGCATCGCCGACGAGGTGATGACCTCTCGTCACGGCCGCCGGGGGATGCTCCGCCTCCTCGGCGCCGAGGCAGACATCACCACCTACGGCAAGTACATCGGTGGTGGGTTCTCGTTCGGCGGCTTCGGTGGGCGCGCGGAGTTGCTCGATCAGTACGACACCACGCCGGGTGCACGCACCAGCGTGATCAGCCACGCGGGGACCTTCAACAACAACATCGCGACGATGACCGCCGGCGGTGCCGTGCTTGGCCAGGTGTTCACCGCCGACGTCGCCGAGGCTCACACCGAACGCGGCGACGAGTTCCGCCGCCAACTCGCCGGCGTGTGTGCCCGGCATTCCCTGCCGATGAGCGTCAGCGGGTTCGGATCGATGATGTCGCTCCACGCCACCGCCGCAGTGCCGACCAACGTGCACGAGGCCTTCGCCCGCGACAACGTCCTGCAAGAACTGGTCTTCCTCGGGCTGTTGGAGCGAGGGGTGTACATCGCGTTCCGTGGCATGGTGAACGTCGGGCTGGCGCACACCGACGACCAACTGGCCGCGGGCCTCGACGCCCTCGATGACACCCTGGCCGAACTCGAGAAGCAGCAGAGCTGACCGGTCGAGTCATGCGGCTGGTAAGAACTCGGTCATGACGGACCTCTTCGACATGACGGGCAAGGTGGCCGTGGTCACCGGCGGCAGCCGCGGACTCGGCCGCGAGATGGTGCTCGCATTCGCGGATCGTGGCGCCGATGTGGTGATCGCCAGCCGGAAGCTCGAGAACTGCGAGTCGGTGGCCGAGGAGGTGCGCCGGAAGGGTCGCAACGCGCTCGCCATCGCGTATCACGCCGCCTCGTGGGAGGGCGCCGAGGAGCTGGCCGATTCGGCCTACCGCACGTTCGGAACGGTCGATGTGCTGGTGAACAACGCCGGCATGTCGCCGCTGTACTCCTCGGTCGATGCGATCAGCGAAGACCTGTACGACAAGGTGATGGGCGTGAACCTGAAGGGGCCGTTCCGTCTGTCGGCGATCGTCGGCACACGGATGGTTGCGGGCGACGGCGGATCGATCATCTTCGTGTCGTCGGTCGCGTCGCAGCGCACGAGCCCGAACGAGTTGGTGTACGGGGCGGCCAAGGCCGGCGTCAATGCACTCACCTATGGCCTTGCCCGCACGCTCGGCCCGAAGGTGCGGGTGAACTGCATCGTGCCCGGACCCTTCCTCACCGACATCTCGAAAGCCTGGGACATGGAGTCGTTCGAGAAGTCGGCTCGTGCCGGCTTCGCGCTGGGGCGTGGCGGCGAACCCCACGAGATCGTCGGCGCAGCGCTGTACTTCGCAACGGCGGCGGGGAGCTACACCACCGGCACCACGTTGAACGTCGATGGTGGGCCGCGTTGAGCCTCCGTGTGGGCAGACCGCGCCCACTCCGAGCCGTTCTGTGGGACATGGACGGCACGCTGGTCGACACCGAGCCGTACTGGATCGAGCGAGAGCACGAGATCGTCGCTGAGTTCGGCAACGGATCGTGGACCGAGGCACACGGTCACGCCATCGTCGGCAAGGATCTGCGCGACTCCGCCGCCTACATGCGCGATCAGGGTGAGCTGGCACTCGACATCGACGCGATCGTGAACCTGCTGCTCGATGGCGTGATCGAACGCGTCCACCGCGCCGTGCCGTGGCGGCCCGGCGCACGCGAACTGCTGGCAGATCTGGTCGACAACGGCATCCCCTGCGCGCTCGTCACGATGAGTTGGACGCGATTCACCGACGCGATCGTTCCGATGCTGCCGACCGGTTCGTTCAGTACCGTGGTCGCCGGCGACGACGTCGTCAACGGCAAGCCGCATCCCGAGCCCTATCTCCTCGCTGCGGCGCGCCTCGCCGTCGATCCGCACGACTGCATCGCGCTCGAGGACTCCTTCACCGGCGTTCGATCGGCAGACGCCGCCGGTTGCTGCACCGTCGCCGTGCCTCATGTGGTGTCGGTGCCACCGGGTCACGGCCATCACCGACTCACATCGCTGAACGGCGTGACCACGTCGCTGCTCGA
>JAYSLK010000393.1:0-1687 GCA_043725585.1 Actinomycetota bacterium | reverse complement strand
TACATCGCCGACACGAGCGCCATGGCGACGAAGCCGACGATCACACCGACGAACACGATCATGATCGGCTCGAACATCGTGGTGAACTTCTTGATCCGGCTCTCGAGCTCGCGATCGAAGTAGATGCTGGCCACTTCCAGCTGTTGGTCGAGCGTGCCGGTCTCCTCGCCCACCTTGAACATCTGCCGGGCAGCGCCCGGGAACAGACCGGTGTCGGCAAGCGGTCGGGCGAACCCGGCACCCTCCAGCATCACTTCCTGCGCCTGTTCGAGCGCCTCTCGGAACACGATGTTGTCGGTTGCCTCGGTGGTGGTGCGCAATCCTTCCGGCAACGGCACACCGGCCTTCATCATCGCTCCGAGGATGCGACAGAACCGTTCGAGGATCGCGTATTCCACGATGCCCTTCACGACCGGGATCTTGAGCAGCAGTCGATCCTTGTGCGGTTTGCCGCCTTCGGTCTTGAAGAGCCAGTAGAGCGTCCCGAAGAAGAGGGCGAAGGCGCCGACCGGGATGTAGACCATCTCGGTGAAGATGGTGGCGATGCCGAGGAGCATGCGCGTCGGCAGCGGCAGGTCGGCGTTGAGCTCCTCGAACAGCGGTTTGAACTGCGGCAGCACGTAGCCGGCCAGAACGGCCACGGTGATCACGGCCAGCACCATCACCACGAGCGGGTACGACAACGCTGACACCACCTTGGAGCGGGTCTCGAGCTCGCGTTCCAGATAGCCGGCCAAGCTCTCGAGGGTCTCGTCGAGCTTGCCGGTGAGCTCGGCCGACGACAGGATCCCGATGTAGTACATCGGGAACGCCTCGGGATGGTTGGAGGCGGCCGCGCTGAGGGTGCCTCCGTTGCGGAGGAACTCCACCATCGAGCTGATGGTGCGCCGCAGTGCGACGTCGGAGGTCTCGTCGCCGATCACGTCGAGCGCCTCGGTGATAGGGATGCCGGCCTTCACGAACACAGCGAGCTGGCGCGTGAAGTGCATCAGCTCCTTCTTCTTCACCTTCTCCTGGGTGAGCTCGAGCTGCAGGGCGCCGCGGCGCTCCTCGATCCTCACCGGGTAGAGGTGCCGTTCGATGAGCGCGGAGCGCGCATCGCCGATGGTCTCGGCCTTCTGGAATCCTTCGATCGTGGCGCCGCTGGCGTCGATGGCTGCGTATGCGAACTTGGGCATGGTGAGGTCCTTCGGGCGATCAGCTGGCGAACAGGGTCTTGACGACTTCGGGCACGGTGGTCACGTCGTTCTCCACGAGTGCCATGGCCTCGCGCAGCATGGTGCGCATGCCCTGGGCGACGGCGAGGCGACGAAGTTCCTCGGTGGTGGCCCAGCCCACGATCAGTCGGCGCAGCTCCGGGGTGATGCGCAGCAACTCGTACACGCCGATGCGGTCGCGGTAGCCGGTGCCTGCGCAGTAGTTGCAGCCGGCGCCGCGGAAGAACTGCGACTTGTCGCTACCGCCGCTGTGCTGACGGAACACCGCCAGCTCGTCGGCGCCGGGCGTGTAGGGCTCCTTGCATGCGTCGCAGATGCGGCGCAGCAGTCGCTGCCCGATGACGCCGACCACCGACGACGCGATGAGGAAGGCTTCGATGCCCATGTCGAGGAAGCGGTGCAGGGCGGCCACGCTGTCGGTGCCGTGCAGCGACGAGAGCACGAAGTGTCCGGTGAGCGCCGACTGGATG
>JAYSLK010000392.1:0-7871 GCA_043725585.1 Actinomycetota bacterium | reverse complement strand
AGGCTCCACGACGACGCGAGGATCAACGCCACCCACGGCACCCGACCGTACGAGACCGTCAGCACGACGACGGCCGCCATCGCGAGTCCGACGGCGTATCTCTGCAGTGGGTGCAGGGTCTCCTTGAACACCAGCACCCCGACCGCGATGGTGCCGAGCGGCGCCATGAAGTACCCGAGGGCCGTCTCGATCACGTGTCCGTTCACCACGGCGTACACGTAGGCGCACCAGTTGCACGTCAAGAGGGCAGCGGCGAGCGCAACCCGAGCCAGCAGACGGCGGTCGCGGAGCACCGGCCGCAGGTGCGGCCACCGTCGGGTCACGGTGAGCACCGTGGCCATGATCACCGAGGCGCTCATCACCCGCCAGCCGACCAGCTCGAACGGTTCGAAGTCGGTCAGCTGCTTCCAGTAGACGGTGAGCGCACCCCAGACGAGATATGCGGTGAGCCCCGCGACCAACCCGCTGCGCAGCTGTTCGTCGGACCGCCCGTTCGGGCTCATGCGGACGGCGCGTCGCGATCGTCGCCTGGTGTCATCGCTGCTTCCAGCCGTTGTAGTACGTCACCTTCTCGACCGGCAGACGTGACCCCGGTTTGAAGTCGTCGCCCGTGTAGAACGCCACCGGGGTCATCGCGACCTGGCTCACGTTCTCGGGGATGCCCAGCAGCTTGGCTGCTTCGCGCTCGTACGCGAGGTGCAGGGTGGTCCAGGCCGTGCCGATGCCGCGGCTTCGCGCCGCGAGCATGAAGCTCCACACGGCGGGCAGCACGCTGCCGTACAAGCCCGCGAGACTGCCTTGCGACATCGCTGCGTTGGGCGTGCCGATGTAGCAGGGGATCAGCATCGCCGGCACCTCGTGCAAGATCTCGGCCAGGTGATCGCTCGACGACATGATCGCGTTCGCATCGGCGCGCCCGGTCGCGACAACGGCCTCGCGCTGGCTCTCGATGTAGGGCGCATAGGCGCGGCGGTACAGATCGGCGATTCCTGCCTTCTTGTCCGGATCGTCGACCACCAACCAGCGCCACATCTGGACGTTGCCGCCCGCCGGACCCTGCACCGCGATCCGGATGCAGTCCTCGATCAGTTCTCGAGGCACATCACGGGTGAGATCGAGCCGCTTGCGCACGGCGCGTGTGGTGGTGAGCAGACGATCTGTCTGCCCGAGATCGAAGGTGAAGGCCATGAGTTCGTAGAGTACGGATTCATGAGCACCTCCGGAGACTTGAACCCGCGACACGTGTGGCAGCAGGCGTTCGACGCGTCCCGGCTGCGCGAGGCCGACTACAGCACGATGTCGGGTGTTCCGCTGCAACCCGTGTACGGCCCCGCAGATGGTTCGGGTCCCTATCCGGGGGAGTACCCCTACACCCGCGGTCCCTACGCATCGATGTATCGCTCGAAGCTGTGGACGATGCGCATGTTCGCCGGTTTCGGCACGGCCGAGGACACGAACTGGCGGTTCAAGGAGATCCTGAAGTCCGGTGGCGATGGCCTGTCCACAGCGTTCGACATGCCCACGCTGCTCGGTCTCGACTCCGACGATCCGATGTCGCTCGGAGAGGTGGGTCGCTGTGGCGTGGCGATCGACACGCTCGCCGACATGGAAGACCTCTATGCGGGCATCGACCTCGGTGCGATCACCACATCGATGACGATCAACTCGCCGGCGGCGGCCATCTTCGCGATGTTCATCGCCCAGGCCGAGAAGGCCGGAGTGCACCGGAGCCGCTTGGGCGGCACGTTGCAGAACGACATCTTGAAGGAGTACCAGGCGCAGAAGGAGTTCGTGTTCCCTCCACGCCAGAGCATGCGCCTGGTGCGCGACACGATCTCGTTCACCGCGGCCGAGATGCCGCGCTGGAACAGCGTGTCGATCTCGGGCTACCACATTCGCGAGGCTGGCTCCACCGCGGCCGAGGAACTGGCGTTCACGCTCGCCAACGGTTTCGCCTACGTCGAGCTGGCCATGCAGGCCGGCCTGCCGATCGACGCGTTCGCCCCACGGCTGTCGTTCTTCTTCAACGCCCACATCGACTTCTTCGAGGAGATCGCCAAGTACCGGGCCGCTCGCCGCATCTGGGCGCGCTGGATGAAGGAGCGATACGGCGCACAGACCGAGAGAAGCATGCAGCTCCGCTTCCACACGCAGACCGCAGGGGTGTCGCTCACCGCACAGCAGCCGGAGGTGAACATCGTGCGCACCGCGATCGAAGCCCTCGCCGGCGTGCTCGGAGGCACGCAGAGCCTGCACACGAACTCGATGGACGAAGCCATGGCGCTGCCCACCGAGAAGTCGGCTCGCATCGCGCTCCGCACACAGCAGGTGATCGCCTACGAGACCAATGTGGCTCACGTCGCCGATCCCCTCGGAGGGTCGTGGTACGTCGAAGAGCTCACCGACGAGATGGAGCGCCAGGCCGAGGAGATCTTCTCCCAGCTCGACGAGTTCGGTGACGGCAGCATCCTCGAGGGCTGCATCAAGGGCATCGAGGAGAACTGGTTCCAAGGTCGTATCGCCGACTCCGCCTACACGCTCGAGCGCAAGATCAACAACGGTCAACGCATCGTCGTGGGCGTGAACCGGTTCACCGAGGGCAACGACGACGCAGAGATGGAGTTGCTCGAGATCACCAACGAAGACGAGGCGAGACAGCTGAAGCGTCTCGACACGGTGCGTCACGATCGGAACCAGGCAGCCGTCGACGACGTGCTGGCCCGCCTGGCCATCGAGGCGGCCGACCCCGAGGTGAACCTCATGCCCACGCTGGTCGACGCCGCCTCGGCGTACGTCAGTCTGGGGGAGATCATGAACACGATGGCCGGCGTGTTCGGTCGCCACGTCGAGGTGCCCACGATCTGATCGCCTCGCCTGCCGAGACCGGAGTGGTTGCAGCGTCGGGTCGGAGGAGTGGCTACGTTCAGGGACGGCACGATCACCAAGGGGGAGTCGGGATGCTCGATCCGGAACAGATGCCGAAGCTGTTGGGTGAGTTCCTCGCCAAGCGGCAGCCGACGTGGCGCAACATCAAGGTCAGCTCGTACGAGGTGATGACGGGTGGCTACAGCCGTCTGCTCGCCAAAGCGGTGGTGGCTCACGACGACGGCAGCGCTGTGTTGGTGCTCCGTGGCGACCCGCCCAGCGACAAGAGCCTCATCTTCACCGACCGCGAAACCGAATGGGATCTCGTCCGGGTGCTCAACGAACAGGGCATCCGTACCCCGAAGGCCCACTACTTCGACGCAACCGGCGAACACCTGGGAACGAAGGCGCTGGTGATCGACTTCAGCCACTCGCATTCGTTTCTCCCGTACGTCGCCGTCGGCGGTTCGCTCGACGGTCTGCAGGTGAGGCTGGCCGAGGCGCTGGCGAGCTATCACGCCATCCCGGTCGACTCCTTGCCGGCACAGCTCGAGCGGCCCGTGAGCTCGGAGGTCTATCTCACCTCGCGCATCGACGAGTGGCGCCGCACGGCCGACGCGCATGTGGAGGATCTCCCGATCCTGCGCTACATGGCGGGGTGGCTCGATGCTCATCGGCCGAGCCCGGTGCCGCTGACGCTCATGCACGGCGACTTCCAGAGCGCGAACCTGATGATCACCGACGACGGTCATTTCGAGATCCTCGACTGGGAACTCGCATCGATCGGCGATCCGCGCGAGGACATGGGTTACTTCAAGGCCGTCGCCCAGATCGCTCCGCCCGACCTCCTGGACGATGCCGGGTGTGAGGTGATGTGTGCGCGCTATCGCGAGCTCACCGGGCTCAACGAGATCCAGGTGAACCCTGCCGTGGTGGCGTACTTTCTCATCCTCGGTGTGATCGGGACCGTGCGCCGGCTGCTCGAAGGTGGCGCCGAGTACGCGAACGGCACCAATCGCCTCATGGCATCGGTGTTCAACATGAACTCCGTCCAGTTCGGCCACAGCATGTGGTTGCCGACGGCCGACGCACTCGGACCCGTCCTCGATCAGTTGGCCGCAGCAGCGGCGTCCGCACAGGAGAACGTCTGATGCTCACCCGCCCCACCACCGACCAGGTGCTCGTCGGCATCGCCGACGAGTTGCGCGACGCGATCGCGCCCGAGGTGCACAACGAGACCTTGCAGGTGCTGCTCGGCCAGATCGATCAGATCCTGCGCGGCCTCGCCGTTCGATCGGCTCACGAGGTCGCGTGGATGCACGAAGAGGCAGACACGATCGCAGCGGTCACCGGTACCGACGTCGGATGGCCGGAGTCGCTGCATCTCGACGACGTGTGCAGATGGTACGACTCGGTGTCGCGGGCGTTGTCTGCTGCGCTCGACGCCGCGTTCGCCGCAGGTGATGCGATTCGGATCGCCGAGCTCAAGCTTCTGCTCGACGCGCGTTCGGCCACGGAGATGAAGATCGTCGGGGCGCTCGTGCTCGTCGGTCGAGGGTGATGCGATTCGCGTCCGAGCCATCTGCGCCATCTGCGCTGTCCGCATTCGTGTTTGCCATCGCGCTCGTCGCGAATGGGTGTTCGGACGCGACCGATCGAACGGTCGACGATCGCGCATCGGGCGGCACCATCGCGATCGCGACGCTGCCGCCGGTCGCGACGACCTCTGCGCCGGTTGTGGAGCCGACTGGTTCGTCACCTGTCGTGAGCCCAGCGTCGTCGACCACCGTGGGGCTGCCCGCGGCGGCGGCACCGGCGAGCTCCGTTAATGTCAGCACGACGGCTCGGCCGGCGCCCACGGTCTCCACGTCACCGCCGTCGGCCGCGGCGCCTCCCTGTCGGCTCGACCTGATCGTCGAGCAGACGCAGACGCAGTACGTCGGCATCACGCCGTCCGACCTCAGCTGCGCCGAGGACTGGGCCGCGTGGATCGGTCGACCCGACGACGAGCTCGGTGACGGCTTCTTCGCAGTGGCTCGTTGGACGGGAACCTCGTGGGAGCTGTTGAACCTCGGCTCGGCCGGTGTGTGTGCCGACGGCGGGGTGCCCGACGACCTGTGGGAGCAGCTCGGCTGTTTCGAGTGACGCGGTGTTCATGACGCTCCGACCCGAGAAACGCGAGCAGCGTGGAGCACAATCGCGTCACGTAGGTCCGCCGCGGCGCATCGACGCAAAGTAATTGACCGGTCAGTAGTTCACTGGCACACTCGTTGGAGGCTGGTTTGGGACCAGCCTCTTCACATGGGGAACAAGGGGGATCCATGAGTTCACGTGGTATGCGTACACGTCCCGCGATCGCGATGTTCTGCGGTCTCGCGTTGTTCGTGGCTGCATGTGGTGGAGACGACGAAGAGTCGACTGCCACCGATGCACCTGCGGCAACCGAGGCACCAGGAGCAACCGACGCACCAGACGCCACCGAAGCACCAGCCGCAACCGAAGCACCGGCCGCGACCGATGCGCCGGCCGCCACCGATGCACCGGCCGGGGGCGACAGTGGCATCTCCGACGACACGGGGGGTATCGGTGCCGAGAAGTTCGTGGCCGACCTCACCGCTGCCGGCGAGTCACCGCTCAAGGCCGAGGGCGATCCGATCGTCATCGGTTGGCAGAACCCGGAAGGCGATCCCAACGGTTCGTTCCCGGAGTTCACGCTGGCTGCGGAGGCCACTGTCGAGTACATCAACAACGAGCTGGGTGGGCTGGGTGCCGATATCGCCAACGGCGTGCCCGGCCGCCCGATCGAGTTGGTCGTCTGCAAGATGGCGATCACGCCGGACGACTCGCAGCGCTGCGCGAACGAGCTCATCGCAGAAGAGCCCGAGCTCGTGTTCTCGAGCATCAACTTCTTCGGCAACCACTTCCCGACCTACGCCGCAGCTGACGTGCCCGTCATCGTGATCACGCCGATCACGATCGGCGACTTCACATCGCCCGGCACGTACGCGATCGGTGGAGGCGGTGGGTGCCTCGGCGTCCACACCGGCTTGATCGAGTTCGCCACCACCGAGTTCGGTGACATCGAGCGTCTCGGCATCCCGTGGGCCGACACGCCTCCGGGTGTGGTCTGCTACTACGACCTCGAGAAGAAGCCGGTCGACGTGCTCAACGGCTCCGTGGCCGGTGAAGGTGACCGCGCTGGCTCGATGCCGAACCTGACCAGCATCGGTGTGCCGGTGAAGCCGGCGGTGCCGGACGTCACCCCGCTCGTGACCGAGGTCCTCGACTTCGATCCGCAGGTCGTGGTCTTCTCGGCGCAAGGTGCCGACTGCTGGAACTGGGTTGACGGCATGGGCCGCCTCGGCTGGACGCCAGACAGCATCCCGCTGGTGCTCTCGGGCGCATGCATCGACTTCGATGCCATGGCCGCAGCCGGCGATCTGGCGAAGGGCATCTACTTCGTCGGTGCTCCCGGCGCGGTGCTGAACCCGATCGACACGATCACGGATCCCCGTGACAAGTTCGAGGCCACGATCTACCAGAACAAGCTGATCGAGTACGGCCTCGACCCGGCCGAGCTCAACAAGGGCTTCGCCACGCAGGGTGCCACCGGTCTGCTCTCACTCTGGGAGTACGCCAGCAAGATCGCTGCCGATGGTGGCGAGGTGTCCGGCGCGACTCTGGGCGAGGCGTATGCCTCGTCGGCTGGTGATCACCTGTTCGGTTCGACCCCGCTGAGCTGCTCGACGGCGCCTGCACCGTACGTGGCAGTGTGCAACTCCGAGGTCAGCGCCACGAAGTGGGACGGCGAGAAGCTCGTCCCTGTGCGTGACCGCTTCAGCGGCCTCGGCTTGGTGGCTGGTACCGCGCTGAAGCCCGGTCCCGACTCCTGACATCCACGACATGGGCTCTGGCCGGGGTCCTTGCGATTCCGGCCGGAGTCCATGCGTGATTGGCGAGATGACCATGGCGTGGTGGCGCGAGACCGCTGCCACGCCGTCGGTCCGCCCTCTCTGACAGCCGGAGCCCGTTGATCGACGTCATCGATCGGCTCGGTCCTCCGGCTGTTCGCTTCCATCGCTGCTGGGGGCAGCAGCACCGACTTGACGGAGCACAGTGAGCGACATCATTCTTTTCCTGCTGTTGGGGCTCGGCCTCGGATCGCTCTACGCGATGCTCGGCACCGGCCTCGTGATCGTCTACCGCGGCTCGGGCGTGATCAACTTCGCCCAAGGTGCCTTTGCGATGTACGGCGTGTTCACCTTCGACGAAGCCCGACGCAACGGTTACCTGCGGCTGCCGTGGTTCGACTTCTTGCCGACGCACAGGCTGAACGTCCCCGTCAGCATCAAGCTGGGCGACCAGGGCACGTCCACCTTCGTCGCATTCGTCATCGCAGTGGCGATGGCCGTGCTCATCGGTCTGATGGCCCACTTCCTCGTCTTCCGTCCGCTGCGCACCGCCGCACCGCTCGGCAAGGTGATCGGGTCGCTCGGCGTGATGCTGTATCTGCAGGGTGTGGCGCAGATCAACTTCGGCGGCACCGGCCGCCAGCCCGAGGCGATCACGCCCGACGGTGTGTACGACAACTTCCTGGGTCTCGGCAAGGCCTACCCGCAGGGCGCTCTGTGGGCGCTCGTGCTCTCGGTCGTGATCGGCCTGATCATGTGGGGCCTGTTCCAGTTCACCCGCTTCGGTGTGGCCACGCGAGCGGCGGCGAGCAACGAAAAGGGCGCGGTGCTGCTGGGCTACTCGCCGCAGCTCCTGGCTGCGGTCAACTGGGTCATCGCTTCGGTGCTGGCAACGCTCGCAGCGATCATCCTCGGCCCGATCGGTGGCTCGCTCACGCCGGTCGGCCTCAGCGCTCTCGTCGTGGCCTCGCTGGGCGCTGCGCTGATCGGGCGGCTGCAGTCGATCATCATCACGGTGTGGGGCGGCCTCGCGATCGGCGCGATCCAGTCGCTGCTCGGCTTCTGGTCGAGCAAGGACTGGTTCCCCAGCTTCCT
>JAYSLK010000391.1:0-5497 GCA_043725585.1 Actinomycetota bacterium | reverse complement strand
CGCCGTGGGCAGCGAGTTCATCGACCACACGCCCAAGTGGTTGAAGCGCCTGGCGATCGACGTGTTCGGCACCAACGACAAGCTCGCCCTCCGCGTCGGGATGGTGAGTGTGATCGGACTCCTGAGCATGGTGGTGGGCGCACTGGCGCGGCGCCGACCGCTCATCGGTCCCGCAGCAATGGCACTGTTCGGTGCGGTGGGCGCCATCGTCGCCGCTGGCCGACCGAACCAGTCGATCAAGGCCGCGGTGCCGGCTCTGTTGGGCGCCGTGGTGGGCAGCGCGGTGATCTGGTACCTGATCACGCTGGTGCGCGCCAACGACGGGGCGAGCGAGGTTCCCACCACCCCGACCCGAGCCCGCAACGGATTCGACCGGCGCCGCTTCGTCACCGCCTCCGGTGCCATGGCGGGGACGGCGATCGTTGCCGCCGGAGTAGCGCGAAAGCTCGAGAACGACCGGATCGACCGCATTCGCAATGCCGCCCCGGATGCGCTGCCCGAGGTCGGCACCGATCCCACGCCGTCGGATGCCGACATCGTGTCGACCGCACCGCCCATTCCAGCCGCTGCGACGCTGAGTCCGGTCACGCCGTACCTCACCCCGAACGACGACTTCTATCTGATCGACACCGCGTTGTCGGTGCCCCGCATCCGTCTCGACACCTGGTCGATGGAGATCGGCGGTCGTGTGGCCACACCGATCACGCTCACCTACGACGACCTGCTGGCGCTCCCTCAGGTCGAGCGGATCATCACCATCGCGTGCGTCTCCAACGAGGTGGGCGGCGATTTGATCGGCAACGCCGTGTGGCAGGGCGTGTTGCTACGCGATCTGCTGGAACAAGCCGGCGTGGAGCCCGAGGCCGAGCAGGTGTTCGGCACGTCGGTCGATGGTTGGACGTGTGGGTTCCCGATCGAGGCGGCGCTCGACGGCCGCGACGCGATGATCGCGATCGGCATGAACGGCGAACCGCTCCCTCTGCAGCACGGCTTCCCCGCCCGAATGATCGTTCCCGGCCTGTACGGCTACGTGAGCGCCACCAAGTGGCTCAGCCGCCTCGACCTCACCACCTGGGACGAGGCCGAGGGGTACTGGGTGCCGCGCGGTTGGTCGCGAGATGCACCGATCAAGACCCAGTCACGCATCGACGTGCCGGCACGGAGCGAAGACGTCAGCGGCATCGTGCCGATCGCCGGCATCGCCTGGGCTCAGCGCCGCGGTGTGGCCAAGGTGGAGGTTCGCATCGACGAGGGACCATGGCAGGAGGCCGACGTGGCCACCGATGTCACCATCGACTCGTGGCGGCAGTGGCGATACGACTGGGACACGGCCGCCGTCGACCCCGGCGAGCACCGGATCCAGGTTCGGGCCACGGATGCCACCGGCGACACACAGACCGAAGAGGTCTCGCGGCCCGACCCCGACGGCGCGACGGGATGGCACACCCGAACCGTCATCGTTTCCGGCTGAGCCGACTGCGCACGGACCGCAACCCGCGGCTCAGCTTCGATCCACCGACGGCATCGTCGATCGCATCGAGGTCGGAGTCGATCAGCCGAACCCGAACGGCGGCGATGTTGCTCTCGAGGTGCTCGACAGATGAGGTGCCGGGGATCGGCAGCATTGCCGGCGATCGGTTCAGGAGCCATGCCAGTGCCACCTGGGCCGGCGTGATCTTCATGCGCCGCGCGACCTCGTCGAGCGGGCCGCCGGGCCTGCACAGCGAACCGCTGCCGAGTGGGATCCACGGGATGAAGGTGATGCCCTCGCGTTCGCAGTGCTCGAGGACCGGTTCGGCCCCTCGGTTCACCAGGTTGTACATGTTCTGCACCGACACGATCGTGGCCAAACCCGCACACTCCACGAGCTGATCGAGCGTCACCTCGCTCAGACCGATGTGCGCAATCTTGCCCTCGCGCTGGAGTTCGGTCAGGGCGCCGATCTGATCGGCGAGCGGTACTGCGGGATCGATCCTGTGCAGCTGGAACAGATCGATGCGCTCGACACCGAGCTTGAGCAGACTCCCTTCGCACTGCGCCTTCAGTCGCTCGGGCCGACAGTCGGTGCGCCAGTCCCCCGGCGCCAGGCGAGCGAGACCGGCCTTGGTGGCGATCACCAGATCATCGGGATACGGGTGCAGTGCTTCGCGGATCAGTTCCTCGCTGACGTCGGGCCCGTAGGAGTCGGCCGTGTCGATGAGATCGACCCCGAGATCCACCGAGCGTCGCAGCACGCGCAGCGCCTCGCCGCGATCGGCCGGCGGCCCCCACACACCGTCACCCGTGAGCTGCATCGCGCCGAACCCCAGTCGATGCACCGTGCGGTCACCGATGGCCACCGTGCCCGCACCGTGCGCAGGTAACGGCCGAGATCGGGGTGCGTCGCTCATCCCCCCATCATGCCCTCCCCACCACGGACCGCCCCGCGATGAGAGATGAGTGCGCCTGCGACCCTCATCTCTCATCGCGGGTCGAGTCAGGAGCGGCTGAGGGGGACGGTGATGCTCACGGTGGCACCTGGGCCATCGACGTTGTTGGTCGCGGCCACCGATCCGCCGTGCGCGAGGGCGATCGCGCGAACGATCGCCAGGCCGATGCCGGCCTCGCCACGGCGATCGCCGCGCTGGTAGCGCTCGAACACCCGCGGCAGCACAGCGGGATCGAACCCGGGCCCGTCGTCGACGACCTCGATCACACCATCGTGGCGGTCGATCCGGGTGAGCAACTCCACACGCGTCGCACGGCGGGCGGCGTTGCGCACCACGTTCTCGACCGCCTGGCGCAGCAGCGCCATGTCGGCCGCGACCACCACCGGATCGCTCGGCTCGGCGACGATCACGGCATCGTCGGCTCGCACTGCGGCTGCGACCTCCTCGGCCAGCAAGTCGAGCCGCAGCGGCCCGATGCGCGGCAAGGTCTGGCCACTCTCGAACCGGACCAGGTCGAGCATCTCGTTCACGCCGGTGGCCGCCCGTTCGGCAGCCGACCGGATCTCTGACAGCGAGCGAACGTATTCCTCTGAGCTGCGCTGCCTCGACAGTGCCTGGCTGCTCGAGGCCATGATCACGGCCAACGGTGTGCGCATCTCGTGCGCGGCGTCGGCGAGAAAGCTCTGTTGGTCGCCCATCATGCGGCGCATCGGACTCACGGCCAGACTGCTCAGCAGGGCACCCAGCACCAGGCTGCCCCCGAGGATGGCGAGCCCCATCAACAGCGCGCGCCGGTCGAGCGAGCCGAGATCGTCGTCGCGCTCGCTCGCCTCGATGAGCGTGACGAACCCCTGGCCGTCGGCGATCGGTCGCACGAAACCCCGGTAGCGCTCGCCGTTGTCGAGCGAGTACTCGCGGAAATCGGGCTCGCCATCGCTCTCGCGCACCCAGGTGAACAACGGTGGCTCGAGATCGGTCTCTGCGAACGGATCCGTCCAACCATCGTTGACGTTCACGAACCACGTGAGGTACTCCGAGGTGCGAGATCCCGTGACCTCGCCGTAGAGCACATCTTCCATCTGGGTCACCAACGACGTGTCGAGCGTGGAACGGATCGCGTCCGCACGCTCGCTGCGCCACAGCAACAGCGGGGCGATCGCGATGGTCGTCGCGATCGCCGCGAAGAGCAGAGCCAGCATCGGCCGGATGGTGCGGAGGCGCATCTCAGCCGAACCGGTAGCCGACGCCGCGAACGGTCTCGATCGGGGCCGGTCGGTCTGGCATCTCGAGTTTCCGGCGTACGTTGGCGACGTGAACGTCGACGACGTTGGAGAGTCCGTCGTAGTGCGCGTCCCAGACGGCTTCGAGCAGTTCGGAGCGCGTGACCACGTCCCCGGAGCGGTCCATGAGGAAGTGCAGCAGCGCGAACTCCCGAGCCGTCAGCGGCACCATCACCCCTGCCCGACGGACGGTGTGCGCCGCCGGGTCGAGTTCGATGTCGGCCACCTTCAACTGCGGGGCCCTGGCGTTCTCCGGTCGCCGCAGCAGCGCCCGCACCCGAGCGCCGAGCTCGGCGAAGTCGAACGGCTTGGTGAGGTAGTCGTCTGCACCGGCATCGAGACCTAGCACCTTGTCACCTGTGGTGTCGCGGGCGGTGAGCACCAACACGCGCGGCGGCTGATCGCCGTCGTGGAGCTCACGACACAGGCTGAGGCCATCTCCATCGGGCAACCCAAGGTCGAGCACGACGAGATGGTAGGCGTTGACGGCGCAGGCCCTCCGAGCGCCGGCAAGCGTGCGTTCCAGGTCGACCGCATGACCGTCCTCGGACAGTCCACGCTGCACCACTCCCCCGAGGGAGATGTCGTCTTCGACCACGAGCACCCGCACGGAGGTCCATCGTTCCACACCCTCGATGAAGCATCCATGAAGCACCCATGAAGCCCGGGTTCATGGCGGGTTCATGTTCGAGGGTGCATCATCACGGCATGACACCTCGCATCTCCAGGCCTCGACGAGTCGTCACGCGTCGCATGGACGGGATCCGGCGGCGGTCGGCGTCCGCTGTCGTGACCGCAGCCGCATCGTCGCCAGCGCCGGATGAACGCACTCTTCGCGCTCACGTGCTGAGGCGGCTCTCGTTCGGGCCGAGGCCGTGGCAGGTCGACGAGCTCGACGGCACGAGCGCGAGCGATCTGATCGAACAACTCCTCGCGGCCGAGCCGTTCCGGCCCGATGATCCAGCGCTCGGCAGCGACGACGACTACAGCCGCCTGCCTTCCTGGTGGCTGGAAGTGATGAGCGATGAGCGCGCCGGACTGCACGATCGGATGGTGTGGTTCTGGCACGGTCATCTCACCAGCGGCCTCGACAAGTCGTCGCCGTCGTTGATGTACCGGCAGCACCAACTGCTGAGAACACACGCGATGGGCAACTTCCGTTCGATGCTGCAGGAGATCACCGTCGACGCAGCGATGCTCTACTGGCTCGACGGCGCCGGCAGCTATGCCGAGTCGCCGAACGAGAACTACGCCAGGGAAGTGATGGAGCTCTTCGCGCTCGGGCACGGCGCCGGCTACACCGAGGATGACGTGCGCAACGGCGCCGGAGCGTTCGCCGGCTGGTGGGTCGACGGTGACAACGACGACGAGGTGCGCTTCGACCAGGACAGTGCGCTGTCGGAGCCGGTTCCGTTCCTCGATCGCCAGGTGATGACCGCAGCCGAGGCGATCGACGCGGTGTGTGATCACCCATCGTGTGCACCACACGTGGCCGGCAGCATTCACGAACACCTGTCGGGCGCATGGCCTGACGAGGCTCGACTCGCTGAACTGGCGGGGGTGTTCACCGCGAGCGGGTTGGAGATCCGACCGCTCGTGGAGGCGATCGTTCGTCACCCGTCGTTCCTCGACCAGCGGCTCAACCGCCCCCGCTCCGCAGTGGAGTGGTTCATCGCCGTGCGACGCCTCTTCGACGTGCAGATCGAGTGGTGGCCCCTCGACCTGCTCGGCCAGATCCCGTTCAGCCCACCCAACGTGGCCGGCTGGCCCGGTGCGTCGCGGTGGCTC
>JAYSLK010000390.1:0-1805 GCA_043725585.1 Actinomycetota bacterium | reverse complement strand
CAAGGTCGGCGGCCCCGACTACGTCTTGCAGTTCGTCGAGCCGCAGGTCATCACCGAGAACACGATGCGCCACGGCTTGGTCGTGGAGTAGCACGCAAGGCCCGTGGGGACCGAGAGGCACCTGACCATGGCGAGGAACGCGATGATCATCACGACAGGCAACGAACTGCCCGGCTACGAGGTCATGGACGTGATCGGCGAGGTCTCCGGGTTGACCGTCCGCACGCGGCACGTCGGATCGCAGGTCGGGGCAGCGCTCAAATCGCTGGTCGGAGGTGAGGTGCGTGGCATGGCCCGGATGCTCGCCGACGGGCGACAGGAGGCAATCGATCGTCTCCGAGACGAGGCCAGTGCCCTCGGCGCCGACGCGATCATCGCGATGCGCTTCGACACCTCGGAGTTCACATGACCGCCGGCACCGAGATCTGCGCATACGGAACCGCCGTGCGGGCGCATCGACACGAATCCTGAGTATCCACGGGTACAAGGGCAGGTCAGGGCCCTCATGGGTAGCCTGACGCCCATGCGCATCCACCGATTCGATGTTCACCCCAACCTGCCGGCAGCACTGGAGCCGCTCGACGAGATCGCTCGCGACCTCTGGTACTCGTGGCACCGCGACGCCGCCGAGCTCTTCGCCCGACTCGACCCGGATACGTGGCAGGCCTCCGATCGCAACCCGGTGATGACACTCGGCAAGGTGCCGCAGGCGACGCTGGACGCAGCGGCGCGCGACGAGACCTTCCTGGCCGAGCTCCGGCGCATCCACGCGGCATTCCGAGCGTACAAGGAAAGCAACGGCTGGTTCCAAGAGGCCTACCCGGGCATCACCGACCTTCGCATCGCCTACCTGTCGTTGGAGTTCGGGCTCGACGCGGCGCTGCCCATCTACTCCGGCGGCCTGGGCATCCTCGCCGGCGACCACCTGAAGTCGGCGTCCGATCTCTGCCTGCCGCTCGTCGGGGTCGGGTTGCTGTACGGCAATGGGTATTTCCATCAGGTGCTCAACGTGGACGGCTGGCAGCAGGAGCTCTACCCGCCCAACGATTGGTCCACCATGCCGGTCCACCGGCAGCTGGGAGCAGACGGCAGTCAGCTTCACGTCGAGGTCACGATGGCCGGCACGCTTGTACGGGCGGCGATCTGGCGGGCGCAGGTCGGTCGGGTGCCGTTGTACCTCCTCGACACCAACATCGACGACAACGCCCCGGAGTTGCGCGAGATCACCGCGTCGCTCTACGGCGGCGATCGCGAACGGCGTGTACGCCAGGAGCTGCTGCTCGGCATCGGCGGCCTACGCGCGCTCGACGCCGTCGGTGTCGCCCCCACCGTGTTCCACATGAATGAGGGCCACTCGGCGTTCCTCGCACTTGAGCGCGTCCGCACCCTGATGCACGACGACGGCCTTCCGCTCGCCGCCGCGCTGGAGCAGGTCGCCGGGTCGACCATCTTCACGACCCACACCCCAGTGCCCGCGGGCAACGAGGTCTTCGACATCGCACTGGTGCGCCGCTACCTGGAACCCCTGGCCACCGATCTTGGTCTGACGTGGGATGCGTTCGTCGCGATGGGACAGGCACCCGGGCAGGACGCGTCGCAGTTCGGGATGACGCCGCTCGCATTGCGGACGTCGGCGTTCGCCAACGGCGTCAGCCGTTTGCACGGCCAGGTCTCGCGCGAGATGTGGCAGTCCCTCTGGCCGCAGCTGCCGGTCGACGAGGTGCCGATCTCGAGCGTCACCAACGGCATCCACCCGCGCACCTGGCTGAGCCGCGAGATGGGCCAGCTGCTGGACCGGTACCTGG
>JAYSLK010000389.1:0-2663 GCA_043725585.1 Actinomycetota bacterium | reverse complement strand
GCGCTCGGGCCCTCTTCGACGATCTTGCCCGCGTACATCACGCCGACTCGATCGCACAGCGCGCGGATGATGCCCAGGTTGTGGGCGATCATCAGCACTGCGGCGTCGCTCTCCTGGCGCAGCACGCGCACCAGGTCGAGCACTTCGGCTTCCACGGTGGCGTCGAGGCCGGTCGTGGGCTCGTCGAGCACCAGCAGCTTCGGATTGCACGCGAGCGCCATCGCGATGACCACTCGTTGCTGCATGCCACCCGACAGTTGGAACGGATACCGGTCCATCACCCGGGTCGGGTCGGCGATGCGCACCTTGCGAAGCGCTTCGAGCGCAGACTTCCCGGCCTCCGGCTTCGACTGGCCGAGCAGGGTGAACGCCTC
The DNA here is from genome assembly GCA_043725585.1 of Actinomycetota bacterium. GTDB lineage: Bacteria > Actinomycetota > Acidimicrobiia > Acidimicrobiales > Ilumatobacteraceae > VFMC01. The sequence continues at coordinate 2,289 of JAYSLK010000389.1, read as the reverse complement.
GATCACCTGCTTGCCGACGCGCACCGTGGGGTTCATCGCCTGCGCCGGGTCCTGGTACACCATCGACGCTTCAGTGGCCCGGAACTTCTGCAGTTCGGCTGTGGACATGGTCGTGACGTCGCGACCCGCGACCTTGACCGAGCCGCTGATGATCTTGCCGTTGCGGGGCAGATAACGAAGTGCGGCGTACGCGGTGGTCGACTTGCCGCATCCCGACTCGCCGACGAGGCCGAACGCCTCGCCGGGAGCAACGCTGAAGGTGACCCCGCGCAACACCGCGCGGTCGATGCCGCGAACGGTGTAGACCACGTTCAGGTCGTCGATCTCGAGGGCCGCGGCCGTGGTCGTACCGGTGGACGCACCGGAACCGGGAACGGGTGACGTTGTCATGATGCCTCCACCACAGACTGGACCGAGTCGGCGACCAGGTTGACCGCGATCACCAGGCTGGCGATCGCCATGGCGGGGAAGAACGTCGTCCACCAGAACCCGGCGACGATCGCGTTGTAGTTGTCGCTCACCTGCGCGCCCCAGTCGGGCGACGGAGGCGGCGGACCGGCCCCGAGGAACGACAGGGTCGCGACGGTGAAGACCGCATAGCCGATGCGCACCGTGAGCTCGACGATGATCGGGCCCATCACGTTGGGCAGGATCTCGCGGAACATGATGAACGGCGTTGCCTCACCACGGAGCTTGGCCGACGTGACGTAGTCGAGGTCGCGTTCAGCGAGCACCGCGGCGCGCACCGTTCGGGCGACCACCGGAGTGAACAGCGTGGCCACCACGCCGATCACGACCCACGCCGAGTTCCCCAGGGTGGTGATCGCCAGCAGTGCGATCAGCACCACCGGCAGGGCGAGGAAGGCCTCGACGATGCGGCTGGCGACCATGTCGAACCAACCACCGAGGTAGCCCATGAACATGCCCAGGATCACGCCGAGCATCACGCCGAGGATCGCAGCGAGCGGGGCGATCTTCAACACGTCTCTGGCGCCGGCCATCACCCGCGAGAGAACGTCTCGGCCCGTCTCGTCGGTTCCGAACGGGAAGCTCCAGCGCGGCGAGAGGTTCGTACCGGTCCGGAAGTCGAGCGGGTGGTGAGGCGTGATCGCATTGCCGAAGATCGCGCACACCACCCACACCAACACGATGAACACGCCGATGATGAATGCCGGGCGGCGACGGATGAGACGCCAGTTCTCGCGTCGTGCCTGCTTGCGTTCGCTGGGCGGTGGAGCCGCGGCTGCCATTGCACCCGCCACCGAGATGTCGCCGTCGGGCGCTGGATTGACGGGCGGCTGGGCGCCCGGGGTGTGCTCGATCATCGTGTCGTCTCCAGTCGGACGCGGGGATTGAGATAGGCGATCAGGAGATCGGCCAGCAACGTCGAGAGCATGTAGACGATGCCGACGAGCAGCACGGCGCCCTGCAGCACGGGGATGTCCTTCTTGCCGACGGCGCTGAGCATGGTGGAACCGAGCCCGGCGTAGTTGAACACCTTCTCGACACCGATGATGCCGCCGATCAAGTACCCGATCTGCACGCTGATCACCGTGATCGTGGGCGCCAGTGCGTTGCGCAGCACGTGGCGGCGCATCACCTGGCTGCTCGACATGCCCTTCATGGTGGCTGTTCGGGTGTAGTCCGACAGCAACGACGAGATCACTCCGGCCCGGGTCATTCGAGCGATGTAGCCGAAGTACGCGACCACCATCGCCAAGGCGGGTAGCAGCAGGTACTCGAACTGACCGAACAAGCTGGTGCCCTCGGGCGGGTTGGCGAAGGCCTTGCCGATCTTCCAGTGCACGGCGAATGCGGCCAGCAACAGCGCCGCTGTCACGAACTCGGGGATCGACGAGGTCGCCAGTCCGGCGTTCACGATCACCCGGTCGGCCAGCTTGTCCTGCTTGCGGGCGGCATAGATGCCGGCGGCGATCGAGATCGGAATGGTGATGATGAACGCCAGGAGGGCCAGCTTCCCCGATCGACCCAACGCCGGCAAGATGATGCCGGTGACGTCGGAACCGCTCTGGTACGACTGGCCGAAGTCGAGGGTGAACACGTTCTTGATCGACTTGAAGTACTGCTCGAGCATCGGCTGGTCGGTACCGAGGCGAGCATTGAACGCATCGACTTCGACCTGTGGTGCGAACGGACCGAGCACCTTTCGGCCGATGTTGCCGGGCAACACGTTGACGAGCATGAACACGATCGTCGCGAGCAACCACAGCGTGACCACGATCGACGCGACGCGCTGGGCGATGAACCTTCGCATACCGAAACCCCCCC
>JAYSLK010000388.1:0-8128 GCA_043725585.1 Actinomycetota bacterium | reverse complement strand
AATCCCTCGTCGATGATCGCGTCGCAGTGGAGTCCCTGAGCCTTCAGATCGCCAGCCATCTTGAGGTGGACGAAGTGGTGGTCGACCACCGGACCTGCCCCGACGAGCGAAGCGATCGCTCCGGCGATCGCGGGCACCCGCACCATCCGTCCGAAAGCGGATTCGGCTGCGTAGGCATCGTGCAGCGCGGTGCCGGTGCGAGGGAGCGGGGCCTCGGTTTCGTCGCGGTCGCCGGTGACGCCGCGAAACTCGTCGAGCCACGCTCGTAGCAGCGTCGGGAGTTCTTCCATCGCCTGAGCGTTGATGTCGTCGGGCACGACCGCGTCGAGGCGAAGGAACCCGCGGGCGACGAACGACGCCATCTGATCGGTGGTGAGCAACGGAAGTGCGTCCATGGTTCACTCGTCTAGCGCATCCGAGCGCGCAACGTCAGCACCGGAGACACCCGGATCGCCCGATCGCGTCACCCGGCGGGGATCGTCTCGACCGGCTGAGCCACCACCGGCCGCTCGTGGAACATCGAACCGGCGAACCATCTGGCACCGGTGATCAGCACCACCATCGCTCCCGCAGCCACGCCGTACGCGACCGCTCTCCCCTGCACGTCGTACAACCAGCCGGCCATCAGTGCCGCGATCCCCCCGGTGAGCGTTTGCACACCTCCGAGCAGGCCCTGCGCACCGGCCTGGCGCTCCGATGGCGCGACGAGGCCCACCGCGACGCCAGAACTGGAGACCGTGAGCCCGTCGCAGATCGCATGCACCATCGAGATCCAGAAGATCACGATGCCCGATGGTGCGTTGCCGTACAGCACCAGAAACATCGCGCCGGCGAGCAGACCGATCGAGCCGACCCGGAACGGGCCGACCCGCTGGGCGAGGCGGCCGCCGATCGACCCGAGGAAGAACATCGGCACAGCGAACATCACGATGCCGAGGTTGGCGATCCACTCGGCGGTGTTCAGATCGTCGAGCACGATCACCCACAGAGCATCGAAGGTGCCGATCATGAAGAACACCGCGGCGCCCATGCAGAGGGCGGCGACGTACGGCCGGTTGCGAAGGAGATCGAACGCGAACCGCGCTTCGTTGCCTGCGTCGACCTGCCGTTCGTCGACGTGCACTCGCGTGATCATCGGGATGAAGCCGACGGTGACGACCGCGATCACCAGGAACGGTGCGGCGATGCCGAACGGCCCGACGAGCACCGCAGAGATGGCAGGGCCAGTGGCGAACCCGGCCACGTCGGCGGCGAGCAGCGTGCCGACGTTGCTGCCGAGGTTGTCGCGGTCGGACAGGATCACGATCCGCCGCACCGCCGGCAGCGCGGCCCCGGCGCCGATGCCCATCACTACGCGAGCGGCTGCCAACACGTAGACGTCCTTGCCCACCGCCATGATCAACAGACCCACCACCTCGGCGACGATGCCGATGAACACCAGCCGTCTGGCATGCCCACGATCGGCCATCGGCGCCACCAAGATCTGCACCAGGAACGAGGTGAAGAACCCGACCGCGACCACGACACCGAGCGCCCGGGCCGAGATGCCGTACTCGTCGCGGAAGTCGTCGAGCACGGTGAACATGACGCCATAGCCGGCAGCGAAGGTGGCCGTGAGCGCGCCCCACGACAGGACCAGGCGACGCGACTGCACCTTTTCGACGCTACCGCTGGCTGTGATCGAGCAGCGAGCGAGTTCGTTCCTCGACGTAGCTGAGCAGTTCGGGATGGGTGATGATCCAGAAGCGATCGGCGACGATCGCATCGTGGACGTGGTCGGCGACAACGGTGGCATCCATGCCGGACATCGCAGTCACTTGCGCATTCGCTGACCTGGCGCCCGGCTTGCGAGTCGTGTTCGTCAGTTCGACCGGTCGGTTGCGCTGACTCTCGAAGATGTTGGTGTTCACCAGACCGGGGCACAGCACGCTGACGCCAACGGACGTGTCGCGCAGCTCGACGCGGAGGGTCTCGCTGATCCCGACCACGGCGTACTTCGACGCGTTGTACGGACCGATGCTCGGCCATGCGGTCAGGCCGGCCATCGAGGCGGTGTTCACCACGTGGCCGCCGTCGTCGTTGGCGAGCAGCACCGGCAGGAACGAATGGAGTCCGTGGATCACGCCCCACAGGTTCACGTCGAGCACCCACTTCCAATCGTTGAGCGTGCAGCTGGAGATCACCCCGCCACCGCCGACGCCTGCGTTGTTGCACAGCACGTGCGCCGTACCGAAGCGCTCGACGACGGCGTCGGCCAGCGACTGCACGCTCTCGGCATCGGCGACGTCGGTGCGGATGCCGACGACCCCGAGCTCGTCAGCGGTCGACTGCAACGGCACATCCTCGATGTCCGCGATCACCACGTGCATCCCCGCGTCGACGAAGCGCTTCGCCATCGCCTTGCCGATCCCGGAGGCGCCCCCCGTCACCACCGCGATCCGCCCAGCCAGCTCCTGCATGGTTCCCCCTTGTCACTAGCGTTGCCCCATGACCGATGAACAGCAGCACGCCGCGCTGATCTACACCGAGGCCGAACTCTTGGCCGACCACGAGTATGCCCGCCCCCATGTGGTCGGTGGCCACCGGATGCCCGGTGGATTCTTGGCCGATGGCACCTACCAGCCACCTCGTGCGCTGGTGCGCGAGCCAGCGCTCGACGCGTGGGCGGCAGCACTGGAGGTTCGGGGTGGTGCGCTGCTCGATGCGGATGCGTCGTTGCTGGGCGGGATGCGTCTGCCGACCGTCGAGCAGGGGCGGGTGCTCCTGCGCAAGGGTCTCGGCGAGACGTTCTGGAACAGCCTCACCATCACAGGCAAGATCGAAGCCAGGGGCCGCCTGCTCGCCGAGTTGACCTTCCCCGACCTGCAGCCGTTCATCGTCGACGACATCTCGCACATGGCGATCGGCCACCTCAACAAGGGGCTCCTCTACGCCCACGGCATCGACGAAGGCGGCCTGCCGGGTCGATCGCCGGAAGAAGCGATCGGTGGCCACGACGTGATGTGGTTCGTCGCCCGAGACCTCGCCTTTGGACCTGGCGCATACCCGGACGTGGAGCCACCGGAGAACATCGGGCGACCCGAGGCCGGTACCCGCTTCATCCCCGAGATCGAACCGATGGTCGAAGGGCTCGTGTCGTTGCTGATGAACCTGTTGATCATCGAGTTCCGCGCCGAGATCGGTTTCGCCGAGGCCCAGCAGTTGCTGCGCACGAGCGATCTGTTCGTCGACCGTCGAGCCGAAGCCGAAGAAGCCGCCGCGATCATCGGACGCATCCGCACCGACGAGGAGATCCACGTTCGATCGTTGCGGATCTACCTCGGCGAGCTCGCCCACGTGCAGTTCCGCACGACCGACGTCGGCACGATGGCCGGTGACGCCGTGATCAGCCGATTCTGGAGAGGTCTCGTTCGGTGGGCCACGGTCGAGCAACCCAAGCTCTTCGCCGCTCAGCAACGCCAGCTGATCGAGGCGCGCATCGCCGCCCACCCGGCCGCCGCCGACGTACTCACTGCGTTCAACGCCGCGGCGTAGCGCAACTGTCCGAGGCATCACCGCCATCCCCGGTTCACGGGTGACGTTCGTGTGGCAGGGTGGGCACCATGCAATTGACGCCGCACTACGGGCCCGACCCGATCCTGGTACTCGATGGGCCACCGTCTGCCATCGGCGCACCCGCGATCCGCCAACGGCAGCGCCTCGCCGCCACGGTTTCGTCGTTCACCGACGAGCAGTGGGGTCATCCCAGTCGATGCGCAGGATGGACCAGCCGTGACGTGATCGTTCACCTCGACTCCACGAACATGTTCTGGTTCCACGCCATCGGAGCGGGCCTCCGCGGCGAGCCGACCCGCTTCCTGACCACCTTCGACCCGGTTACATCACCTGCCCACTCCGTCGCTGGCGACACGACGCCGGCGAACGAACTGCTGGCGCGATTCCAGGCATCGACCGACGCATTGGTGTCGCTGTGGGCGTCCCTCGACGACGACTCGTGGTCGGCCCTCGCAGAGGCGCCACCCGGCCACATCAGCGTGAGTGCGGTCACACATCACGCACTCTGGGACTCGTGGGTTCACGAACGCGACGTGCTGGTGCCGCTCGGCTTGCGCACCGACGAACACGCCGACGAGATCGCCGCATGCCTGCGCTACGCCGCGGGACTCGGCCCCGCCCTGGCGCGCACACGTGGGCCGGAGGGCCGTGGCGTGCTGGCGGTCACGGCGACCGAACCCGAGATGTCGATCGTCGTCGACATCGGCGATCGGGTGGAGGTGCACTCGCGCGGCATCGGGACTGATGCCGACCGTGACACCGACCGTGACACCGACCGTGATGCCGACCGTGATGCCGACCGTGATGCCGATGTCGTGCTCGCCGGGAGAGCCATCGATCTGCTCGAGTCGCTGAGCATCCGCCGCCCCCTCGAGGCGACCCTCGCGGCCGAACACGCCTGGATGCTGAGCGGCTTGTCGGAGACCTTCGACCTGACCGGCAACTGACCGAACCGCGATGAGAGATGCGGGCGGCACCGCCACTCATCGCTCATCGCGGTGGTGGTCGGGGTTGGACGGGGCGAGCCGGGCGCCGGCAGCGACTTCGCCGGCCTCGGCAGCCGCGCCGTGCGCGACGGTGACGAGTGGGTGGTGAACGGCCAGAAGGTCTGGAACACCCTCGCTCATCTCGGCGACTGGGGCATGCTCGTTTGCCCGCACAGATCCCGATCAGCCCATCACCGGATCGGCGACGTGGGGGAAGGGTGGCGCGTTGCGCTGACCACGCTGATGAACGAGCGATCGGCGATCGGGAGCGGCGGTGGCGGCGCCCGTCGCCGGGGTCCGATCGACGTTGCGATCCAGATCTGGAAAGACCTTCCAGCCGATCGACGGTCCAGGCGCCAAGAAGGACACCCTCATGAAGCTGTACTGCTCGGCCGAGGCCCAGCGGTTCACGAACGTGCGGGCCGCCCAACGAGCCAAGGCGGGCAACCTTGTCCGGAGATGTCGATCGCGAAGCTGGCGATGGCCGAGTTCAACAAGTCGGTCACCGAGTTCTCGATCGATCTGCTCGGCGCAGACGGCCTGGTGGGGTTCGACTACACGTTCCGCCGACCCGACAGCCTGTCGGTCGACGGGATGGAGGAGGGCATCCGGCACTCGTTCCTGCGAGCTCGGGCCAACTCGATCGAAGGTGGCACCAGCGAGATCATGCGCAACATCCTCGGCGAACAGGTCCTCGGGCTTCCCGGCGAGCCGCGGGTCGACAAGGACCTCCCCTGGAGCAAGGTGCCGCGCAGCTGATCGCACACCGATCGCAACGACCCTCGGCGATGGCAGCACCGTGACCGCCGATTCCGCCTACCTGACGAAGGCGATCACCGCTCCATGGAACCGGTGGACCGGGTCGAGCTGCCGGCCATCGAACCGGAATCGCCGATCTCACGGTTCGCGCACCGGGACTCTTGGCACTGTCGCACGTCACACGAAAGCGCACCATGAGGTCATGACCATCAAGCATGTCATCATCCCCGTCGACTTCTCCGAGGTATCGATCGGCGCGGTCGATCACGGGCGCTCGCTCGCCGACCGTGCCTCGTGCGCAATCGAGCTCGTCTCGGTCACCTCTCCGCGGTACACCAACGTGACCACCGCCGCCCTCACATCACTCGCCGCCGAGCAGCAGCTCGACGCGTCACTTCGCGTGTTGACCACCGACAACGACGACATCGAGGGCACGCTCGTGGATGCCCTGCTCAGCAGCACAGATTCACTCTGGTGTGTCGGGAGCCATGGTCGCACCGCGCTCGGCGAGTTGCTCTTCGGGAGCATCAGCGCCGATCTCGTTCGGGACGCCGAAGTCCCCATCGTGGTCGTCGGCCCTCACGCAGCGGTGCGAAGCGATGCACACGTGATGGCGGTCGCGGTCGACGGTTCCGACCTCTCCGAGTCGATCCTGCCTGCCGCGATCGATGTTGCGGCCGCTCTCGGCCTGACGATCCGATTGCTCCAGGTGGGCATCGGCCACGTGCCGCCCGACGCGAACGACAACAACTACCTCGCGGGCCTCAGCAAGCGCCTCCCCAACCCCGAACACGCGGACTACGACACCCTCTACGGCGACGCGGGAGAGCAGTTGGAGGCCTACGCCGAACGCACCAAGGATGTTGCGATGTTGGCGATGGCCACGCGTGGCATCCCGGCCGGAGCGCGCCTGTCGGTACCGAGCACGGCGATGCGGGTGATGCGCCACGCCGGGGTGCCGGTGCTGATGCTGCACCCACGCGAAGCGGAGGCGGCCGCATCCCGCGCGGATCAAGCCGAGCTGGTCGACCAGCGCCGACGGGTGGTCGTCGGCATCGACACGTATGCAGCGTCCCGGCCCGCGGTCGACTGGGCCGCCGGCGAGGCCGAACGCCGTCACGCCGTGCTCCAGGTGGTGCACAGCTGGCACATCCCGGTGACCGCCGGCTCGATGTACGGCTACCCGATCTGGCCCGACATCGAAGCGGTCCGTCAGGCCGCACTCGACGAGGTGGCCGTCACCGCCGCGGCCATCAACGCCGACCACCCTCATCTCGTCATCGAGACGATCGTGGCCGAAGGGGGCGCCATCCAGGCGATCTCGGAGCAGAGCGAAGGTGCCGAGCTGGTCGTGCTGGGCCGCCATCACCACAGCCGGTTGGCGCGGATGCTGCTGGGGTCGACCAGCGAAGCCGCCTCCAAGCACGTCGAGTGTCCGTTGGTGATCGTGCCGTGCGACGAAACCGGAGCCTGACGACGGCTGACCAGCGCGGCCTGAAGGTCAGCGGCGCGAGGGCACGTCGGCCATCCCGAAGGCTCGAACGATGCCGGCGCTCGCGTCGACCCTGTCCTGCGGGATGCGCGCCCCGGTGCCGTCGGCGAGCCGGGTCATCATCTCGAAGTTGGCGATGACTGCGGCTGCATCCACCATCGCCGCCTCACCTGCCCGCGCGACGAGCGCGGCCCGAGCTCGATCGAGAGCGGCGCCGTCGTGCCCGGTGCTCGACGTCGCGAAGTCGAACAACTCACGCGACCATCGTTGTCCGGCGTGGTCAGCACCCGCCGCCAGATCGTCCAGGTCGACCGATTCGCCGTGCTCGTGCCTGCTCCAACTGAGCATGGCTGCGTGTGAGACCGTTCAAAAGAAGCAGTCTCGACGCTGTGCGACGCGCATCGCGAGGAGTTCCATCTCGGGCCGGGTGAGCGTGCCCCGGGAGAAGTACGGATCATCCATCTCCTCGTTGCTCATGTACTGAGCGGCGGCGAGACGCCACGTTCGATCCTGCTCGGCAGGGAGCGCGGTGAAGGCTTGCACGACGCTCGCGGTGACATCAGCCGGAGCACCGACCGGCACCCAGTTCATCGCGGCCGCTGCGAGCGGGTGGGCGATCTCCTGCGTCGGTGGATCGTCGCAACCGACCGGCATTTGCCAGGGGTCGAGTCCCGCAGTGCGGCGGAACGACTGGACGGCAGCAACCGTGCAAGCGATCGCCACCAGCTCGACCCATGCGAGTTCACCGACCAGATCGACCTTCTCGCGATACCAGCTCTCGGTGATCGTTCCCGCATGGCACGCAGCGCGGTGGATGACATCGTGGGCCGCGTCGGGCGCGGCACATCGCTCAGGCAGCCGGCCGAGCTGCGATGGGCCGAGCCATGGCGGTGGCGGCTCGGGATCGGCCAAGGCAGCCACCACGGTGCCGGCCAGCTCGACACGCTGACGACCGGTGAAACAGGCACCGGACTGCCCGAGCTCGGCCCAGGCACGATCATGGGCGTCAGCCAGATCGAGCCGCACGAACGGCCGAGCCCTCGGTGTCATAGCCTGGAAGTATCGCTCCTCCCACCTGCTCCTTCGCAGCCGAACGACGCGCCGCGCACACGATGCCCCACGTGGGGTGGCGAGCATGGCACCGCCGCGATTCGATCCGGGGCGTGGGGTTCAGCCTCGTGGGGTTCAGCCTCGTGGTGGCCGGCCTCGTGGTGGCCGGCCTCGTGGTGGCCGCCTGTGGTTCCGAGATCGCGACTCCGACGCCGTCGCTGCCACCAACGTCCCTGCCACCGACGTCCCTGCCGGCCGACGGCGACGAAACGTCGGCGGCCGGCGC
>JAYSLK010000387.1:0-7323 GCA_043725585.1 Actinomycetota bacterium | reverse complement strand
ACGGCCCCGAGGCGCCAGCCATCGGTGCTGTCGCTCGTGGTGTTGCTGAGACCGTACAGCGTGCTCGACACCGACACCCAGCTGCTCGCCGAGCCGCTGAAGGTGGTGCGGAAACCGTCGGAGATGGCGTTGGTGCTGTTGGCCGCGTTGTACTGAGCCTCGGTCATCGTGGTCCAGTTGCTGTTGCTGCTGCTGATCGAACCGGTGGTCCGAGTTCTCCAACCGTCGGTCGAGGTGTTGTTGGTGTTGCTCTGGAGGAACAACGTTCGTGTTGTCGACTGCCACGTGCTGCCGTTGAGGCGCTCGAAGACGAGGTCGCTGTCGAGACTCACCTGGAAGTTGAGGTTGCTGGCCCGTTCGTACGTGTTCGCACCCTGCTGGTACACGACGTTGCCGCGACGGGAGTAGTCGAGGTGGTAGCCAGATCGCGTGAGCCACGACGAGGTCGCCGTCGGGTCGCTGTTCACATACACGCCGATCACGTTGATCGAGCCACGATCGCGTAGCACGCGCTCGCCTCGGTTCCAGCCGATCTGCGAGAAGTCGCCGCCGTTCGATGCGGGGAATCCGGCATCGTCCGGGTGGGCGACGGCCGGCGCCGATGCTGACGTGAAGTCGAGGCGGCTACGCGTCGGGATGCCGTCGGTGAAGAAGATGATCGTGTTCGGGAGCTGTGCCTGCACGCTGCCGTCGCTGTTCCTCAACATCCGGAAGATGCCGTCTTCCCAGTTGGTGCCGCCGCTGGCGGTCAACCCGGTCACCAGCCCTTTCAACTCGCTGACATCCGACTCGATCAGCATGTCGTAGTACTTGGTCCACGAGCTCCCCGACCCAAGGGTGGTGGCCGTGGAGCTGAATGAAACCACCTGGAGCTTCACGGGTGTTCCGTCGAACTTGTCGATGAACCCGATGATGCCGTCCCGAACGGCGGCCATGTCGCTACCGATCGATCCCGAACGGTCGACGATCAGGCCGAAGTTGCCACCGCATCGACTGCGAGCCGCAGTGAACGTCGGAGCGCCTGCGAGGTCGTCGGTGCTGAGATTGGTCTGCCGGTTCGTCCCACCCGCGCTGAGGCTGATTTGGTTTCGACCGCCGCCGGCACCCAAGGCATCGCCGCCACCGTTGATGGTGACGACCACCCGCTGAGCGTTCTTGTTGTTGTAGCCAGGATCGACCGGGGTCGACGAGCCCTCGATCGCGTCGGGCGCTGCCGCTTGGGTGACGGAGATGACCCAGGAGGGCTTGGTGACGCCTGGGAACCACTCGACACCAGGGGGCGGCGACTCGAGATTGCGCAGCACGGTGCGGGTGGCGCACTCCAGCTCGTCGCCGACGAAGCCCTTGCACTCCATGCGCAGCAGACGGAACTCCAGGCCGATCTTCACCACCCGGTACGACACGTTGGTGACGGTCGGCAGCACGGAGTTGCTGACGACATCGAACTCCTGCCCCGTCCAGGTGAGCATCAACGCGTTCGAGCCACCCAGGTCGACGCCCGGCGGGCATGCAGGCGACGGCCCGCACGGGAGCCCTTCCGCTGTCACGTTCACCGTCTCCGCGGAGGAGAGATCGCTCGGCAGGAACATGCCGACGTTCTGCTCGGAGCGTGCGTTGTTCGACCGACCCTTCGTGTTGTCGGCCTGTTGCAGGATGACGCGGGTGGCCATGGCCAGCGACGCCACCATGATGCCCATCACCATCGTCGCGACCATCACCTCGGCCAGGCTCATTCCGGCATCGCGCCGACCAGATGCTCTGGCCCGGCCGTCGCGGGAGGCTCGTCGTGCTCGTTGCGTCTCAGACATCGCTCTTCACCACTCTCACGCTGCGTGTGACCTTGCCGGTTTCGCTGGTGACGGTGATCGTCACCAGTTGGATGAGCCTCGGGGTGCGAACGTTGCCAGGGCACGCCCCTGTCGCCCACGTACCGGGTGTCGCAGCGAGTGCTGACGCTCCGGGCACGTAGTACTGGTAGGCGGCGGTCACCTTGCTCGCCGGCCAGCCCTTCGAGACCGCCGCGGCCTGGACGTACACGGTGTAGTCGCACAACGTCGGGGCCCGATTCACCCGATCGGCCGCATTGGCCAGGACGGTTTCCACTTCGGCACCCTCTCGTGCCACCGCTGACGCTCGCACCGAGGTGAGCGTCGCATCCATGATCGGGATCACGGCGATCGCGACCAACGTGATCGTCATGACGACTTCGATGAGGCTGAATCCGGAGTCGCGGACGCCTCGCCGGACCACTCCGCAGCCGGAGTCATCCGTGTCGTGCCGCGGGCGCGTGATGCTGTGACGCCCAACGCCTCTGCTGTCCTTCATCTTCCGCCTCGCGATCATGTCGACCGGTCATCGGCATCTCTCGAGCGGAACTTGAACCAAAAAGTTCCGTCCCCCCTGTTCAGAGGGTTGATTCGTCAAGAAGCAGTCTGGTCGCGGATGGCCGCCGCCGCCGCTTCGAGCTCCTCTCGGCTCGCCGAGGCGGCCGCGTTGGAGAAGTCGAGTTGGCTCATGTTCGTCGTGGGGATGAGATGGATGTGGGCGTGCGCCACCTCGTAGCCGGCGATGATCATCCCGACCTTGTCGCACTCGAACGCAGCACGTTGGGCCTGACCGATCTGATGGGCCACCCTGAACAGGTGCTGGGCCTCGTCGCTCGTGAGATCGATCCAGTGGTCGACCTCGCGGACCGGCACCACCAGGCAGTGGCCGTGTGCCAGCGGATTGATCGACATGAAGACGACACATCGTTCGTCGCGGTGGACGAACGTCCCAGGGAGATCCCCGTCGATGATCCGGGTGAACACGGTCGCCATCAGACGAATCCTCCAGATGCGGCGAAGACATCACCATTGCAATAGCTGCTGTCCGGGCCAGCGAGGAACCGCACCAGTTCTGCGAGCTCCTGGGCGGTCGCCATCCGGCCGCGCGGGATCTGCATCACGATGCCGGCCATCATCATCGGATCCATCGGGGCGAGCAGGGGCGTGTCGACCCATCCAGGGCACACGGCATTCACCCGAACGCCGAACGGCGCCACCTCCTGACCGACCGACTTGGTGAGGGCGATGATCCCGGCCTTGGCCGTCGCATAGTGCATCGCTCCGGCCATCGGGCGCAGCCCGAGCACCGACGAGATGTTCACGATCGATCCCGACCGAGCGGGTGTCATGTGCCGCAACGCGGCGCGGGTGCCATGAAACGTGCCGTAGAGGTGGATCCGCATCATCCGGTCCCAGTCGTCGTCGCTGAGGTCGACGGTGGAGTTGGGAGGCACCATGTCGTCGATCTTGCCCTCCATCCGCATCATCTGGTTCTCGATCGCCCGCTGCGTGCGCGCCGCGTCGGGCGGGGGAGCGATGCCGGCGTTGTTGATCATGATGTCGAGCCGCCCGTGCCGTTCGACCGCCTTGTCCACCTCGGTGTCGAACGCGACCGAGTCACCCACGTCGAACACCGCTGTGTCGCCGCCGAGTTCGATCGCGACCGCGGAGGCTGCCGCGGCGCTGATGTCGTTGACGATGATCGTGGCACCATCTGCAGCGAGCCGGCGCGCGAACGCCGCGCCGAGACCGGAACCGCCACCGGTGATGAAGGCCACGAGACCCTGGAGCTCAGACGAGGACATGCTGGGACTGTACGCCCTGCACAGGTAGGCGCCGGGCTTGTACGCTCGGCCTCGTGACCGATGCCCAGACGAGCCAATTGTCGACTCATCGGTTCCTCACCGCACCCAACGTGTTCACCCTGCTGCGGCTGTGTTGCATCCCGATCTTCGTCTGGTTGCTCTTCGGCAAGGACGACCAGGTGAGTGCAGCGTGGCTGCTCGGCGCCCTCGGTGCGACCGACTGGGTGGACGGCTGGTTGGCCCGCCGCTTCAACCAGGTGAGCGAGTTCGGCAAGATCTTCGACCCGACCGCCGACCGGTTGTTGTTCATCGTGGCGATCGTGAGCATCATCACCTATGGCATCGGGCCATCCTGGGTGCCGTGGGTGATGGTCGCGATCGTCGTACGCGAGGTCGTGGTGGGTGCCACCATGGCGATCGCGACGTTGGCGTTCGCGATGGAGCGGTTCGATGTCACGTATTGGGGAAAGCTCGCCACCTTCTTGCTGATGTTCGCGATCCCCGGGTTCATGCTCGGTGATCCTGATTCTGGCTCGTTCGGCCAACAGGGGTTCCTCGTCGCATCCTGCATCCTCGTGATCCCCGGTCTCGCTCTCAGCTACTGGACCGCGGTCCAGTACGTACCGAAGGTCCGCGCTGGGGTGGCAGCGGGTAGGGCCAGGTCTCGCGTCGTCAGCGACCGAGCCGCGACGGTGGACCGACCTCGATGAAGGCAGTCATCATGGCAGGCGGCGAAGGAACCCGGCTGCGTCCGCTCACGTCGAACGCACCCAAGCCGATGCTGTCGGTCGCGAACCGACCGATGATGGAGCACATCATCGATTTGCTCAAGGCACACGGCTTCGACGAGATCGTCGTCACCGTCGCGTTCCTCGCCAACCACATCAAGACGTACTTCGGCGACGGTTCGGAGCTCGGGGTCACCATCCGCTACGCAGATGAGCCGATTCCTCTCGGTACGGCAGGCAGTGTCGGCAACGCGCGGGACTTCCTCGACGAGACGTTCCTCGTGATCTCCGGCGACGTGCTCACGGACATCGATCTGACGAAGCTGCTCGCATGCCACCGTGCGAAAGGGGCGCTCGCGACCATCGGCCTCACCCCGGTCGAGAATCCGCTCGAGTTCGGCATCGTGATCACCCGCGACGACGGCTCGATCGAACGCTTCCTCGAGAAGCCCTCGTGGGGTCAGGTGTTCAGCGACACGATCAACACCGGCATCTACGTGTTCGAGCCCGAGATCTTCGACTACATCCCTGCCGGCCGGAGTGTCGACTTCTCCGGTGAGGTGTTCCCTGCCATGCTCGTCGCCGGCGAGCCGCTGTTCGGCGCCGTCGTCGAGGGCTACTGGGAAGATGTCGGCACGCTCGAGGCGTACCTGTCGTCGCACAAGGACGTCCTCGATGGCAAGGTTCGAGTGAACATCCCCGGCTTCTTGGTGAACGACGGCATCTGGCTCGGCGAGGGGGCGGAGGTGAGCCCCGACGCCGAGGTACAAGGTCCGTGTGTGATCGGGCCCGGCTGTACGGTCGAAGCGGGCTGCCACGTGGGGGAGTACAGCGTGCTCGGCTCGAACGTGCGCCTGCTCGCCGATGTGCAGATCGAACGGTCGGTGCTGCACGACAACGTGTACGTCGGGGCCGGAGCACGAATGCGCGGCGCGATCATCGGCCGCAGCAGCAGCATCCGCGCGTCGGTCCGACTCGACGAAGGGGTCGTGATCGGCGACGAGGTGTACGTCGGCAACGGGGCCGTCATCTCGAGCGACGTGAAGATCTACCCCTTCAAGACGATCGAAGACGGTGCGGTCGTGAACTCGAGCATCGTCTGGGAGAGCAAGGGCGCACGAAGCCTCTTCGGCCGCGACGGCGTCAGGGGACTCGCCAATGTCGACGTCACGCCGGAGTTGGCGGTGAGGATCGCGATGGCCTACGGCACTGCCCTTCGGAAGGGCACGACCGTGGTCACCTCTCGCGACTCGAGCCGCGCCGCTCGAATGCTGAAGCGGGCGATGATGGCCGGGCTCAACGCCGCCGGCATCGACGTCCTCGACCTCGAGGTGGCGAGCGTGCCGGTCACTCGTTTCCTCGTCCGCTCGCCGAGGGCTTCCGGTGGCCTGACCGTCCGACTCGACCACGACGACCCGGACCGCGTGATCATTCGGTTCTTCGATTCCTCCGGCACCGACATCACCGAGGATGCCCAACGCAAGATCGAACGCCTGTTCCAACGCGAGGACACACGCCGCGCCCTTGCCGAGGAAGTCGGTGACATCCAGTTCCCCCCGCGGGCGCTCGAGGAGTACACCGTCGCGCTCGAAGCGACGGTCGAACCTTCCTCGATCCGGGCCCACCAGTTCAAGTTGGTCGTCGACTACAGCTACGGAGCGGCGAGCACGGTGATGCCCACGCTGCTCGGCAAGCTCGGCGCTGACGTGTTGGCGGTGAACCCGTACGTCTCCACGGCGGGGCGTGTCGGTTTCGACGTCGAACAGGCACTCGTTCGCGTCGCGGGTCTCGTCCGTGCGTCCGGAGCGAACCTCGGCGCCGTCATCGACGCCGACGGAGACCGCCTGCGACTGGTCGACGACCAGGGCCGCGTGCTGAACGACACCGAGGCGCTCCTTGCGTTCGTCGAGCTCGTCTCGGATCACCTGCTCGGCGACACCATCGCGCTGCCGGTGAACATCACGCGTCGTGCGGCCGAGATCGCCACGTCCCACGGGGTGCAGGTGGTGCCGACCAAGTTGTCGACACCTGCGCTCATGGCCGCGGCCAACGATCCTGCGGTCGGATTCGCGGCCGACGGCATCGGTGGGTACATCCTCCCGGGATTCCTCCCGGCGTTCGATGGAGCGGCTGCGTTGTTGAAGATGCTCGACCTGCTCGCACGCTCCGGACGATCGCTCAGCGAGGTGGTGGACGGGCTGCCCAAGGTGTACCTCATCCACGAGATCGTCGTGACCCCCTGGGAGCAGAAGGGCATGGTGATGCGTTCGCTGATGGAGATGGGCTCGCGCGACCTCGAGCTGGTGGACGGGGTGAAGATCAACCATGTGAACGGCTGGATGCTCGCACTCCCTGATCCGGAGGATCCCGTGACCCACATCTGGGCCGAAGCGGACACCGACAGCGAGGCCCGCCAACTCTCCCAGGAGTATGCGCGGCGCATCCGCCAGCTCGTTCGCTGACACCTCCAGGTCCCAACGGATCCAGTTCCGATGAAGCCTCATCGTGCGGTAGTTTCTTCTTCCATGTCCATTCCCGATGCACTCCGTTACTCCAGCGATCATGAGTGGATCAGCGTCGACGGTTCGAAGATCCGGATGGGCATCACCGACTACGCGCAGAGCGCGCTGGGCGACGTGGTCTACGTCCAGGTGCCGACGATCGGGGTGTCGGTGTCGGCAGGAGACACGATGAGCGAGGTGGAGAGCACCAAGTCGGTCAGCGACATCTACGCGCCGGTGAGCGGCACGATCATCGCGGTGAACGACTTGCTCGGTGATCAGCCCGAAGTCGTCAACAGCGACCCCTACGGCGATGGCTGGATCTGTGAGATCGAACTGAGTGATCCGGGACAACTCGATGGTTTGCTCGACGCGGGCGGCTACCGCGCCCTCGTCGAGGGCTAGAGTCATTCACCTCATGGCGCACGTGTTCTGCAACCAATGCGGGCACCGCAACACCAGC
>JAYSLK010000386.1:0-3819 GCA_043725585.1 Actinomycetota bacterium | reverse complement strand
AGCCACGGGCGGCAGCGTCACCAGGCTCGCGGTGAAGGCGAGCACCACGGTTCCCAACAGCGCTTCGGCGACGACCGTCCGGCGCACCGACCCTGGCCCGACGTTCTGCAACAGCCATCGCGACACCGCTCCGATGGCCACGACGACGCTCACGATCGACAGCTTCACCAACAGCGTGCGACCCCATGACGTCTCGGTGAGCGCCTCGATCCCGCCGGCGATTTCGTAGGTCTGCACGGCACCGGTGACCACGATCACCGGAACGAGCACCGTGGCAGACCGCGAGAAGCGACGCATCGTGCGCGACACGGGTTCGGTGTCGAGCCACGATCGGCTGCCGAGCGCGAACAGCGCCAAGCCGCCCATCCAGCCCACGATCGCGATGAGGTGCGCCAGATCGAGCACGACGTAGAGAGCCTTCGGACTCGCCGCCGACGGATGGCCGGCTGCCGGCAACGTCACGAGCACACCGATCCCTGCGGCGACGGCCACCTGTCGCCACCAGGAAGCGCCGCTAGACGTGCGCCGCCACACGAGCACCGCCAGCACGATGAGCAACGCCATCCGCACGAGCGCCATCCGGCCCGTCTGGGTGCCGTCGATGCGACCCCAGACGCCGGGCGAGAACGCATCGCCAAGCGTGCCGGCCACGGCGATCGAGCCGTACAGCCCGAAGCCTGCCAGGGTGCCGATGAAGGCCAGCGTCCAGCCGATCACGGGCAGGCGACGACGGACTCCGGTGATCGCGGCATCGGTGGCCAGCAGAGACCACAGCCCCGATCCCAAGAGCAGCACGAGTCCGACGAAGGTCAGGAAGCGGAAGACGTCCGCCGTGCGCCGCACCGACGCCGCCGCGACCGCACCGCCACGCACCTGATCGACGAGGCCGGCGCTCGCCGATCCCGTGCTGCTGGTGCCGACCGTGAACCCGAACGCGCCGTCGACGATGTGGCCGTCGGCGGACGCCACGCGCCACACCACGGCGTAGATGCCGTCATCGAGCTCCAGGAGCTCCGCGCTGACGATGCTGTCGTCACCACCCGCCGCCTCGGGTTCGGCGATCTCGACGAGACGCTGATCGGAGTCGAACAGCTGGATCGACGACAACCCGGCTTCGATCGCCTCGTCGAAGTCGAGGACGATCGCCTGTGGCGCTTCCTCCAGCACCGAGCTCGGCGCCGGCGTGCTCGCTTCCAGCGAGGCGTGGGCCAGCACCGGCGCAGCAGGCAGCGCAGCAACGCCCGCCATCGATGCGCAGATCATGCCCAGCGTCATCCGGCCCGCGACCGTGAGGCGTCGCGCCGGACCGATCGCCCGGGCGCCGGCAGACATCAGAAGATGCCCGCAGGCCCGAGGCCCTCGATCTCGCGACGGCCGAGCAGCCATGCC
Source organism: Actinomycetota bacterium (assembly GCA_043725585.1). Taxonomy (GTDB): domain Bacteria; phylum Actinomycetota; class Acidimicrobiia; order Acidimicrobiales; family Ilumatobacteraceae; genus VFMC01. The sequence goes on along the minus strand of JAYSLK010000386.1, from coordinate 2,430 downwards.
AGCCGATGAGCCGGCGGTGCAGCAAGAGCTTCGTCGGGCAATCGTGTGAGTCCCATCGGTCGACGAGCGGCCCACTGTTGTTCGAGACGGGTGAGTTCGAGCCTCACGTACGCGCCCGGCCACGACTCAGCGACGTAGGCCAGATCGAGGTCGACGTGGTGCACCTCGGTTTCGCGCCACCGTCGGAACGGCAGATCGGACAACGGAACCTGGCCCATCAGCGAGCGCCCCTCGCCGGCCCATCCGGCGGCCGACATCGTGGACCAGCGCTGTTCGAGCGATCGGTTCGCTCTGCGCAGGTCGGCGATCAGCCACGCTGCGTCAGCCAACGCGCCTCGTTCGATCTCGGCCTGGCGCCCAGCAGCACCACCGTCGTACTGGTCGACGACATCACCACGCTCGCCGGCGTCCAGCATGCGCACATGGCTGTCGGCGTTGCGTGCCACGTGAGCCAGCACGTGGCCGATGGTCCACCCCGGGAGCAGCGACCCCTTCCGCAGGTCGTCATCGGACAAGCCGGAAACAGATTCGACGAGGCGGGCGTGAGCGTCCGTGGCGCCGGCGATGTCCCGACGTAGTTCCGCCGACTGGATCGGGGAAGCCAGCGGATCGGTTCCTGAGGTCATTGGATGAACTCTACTTTTCGAATCGACGACGCCTGCGGGCGCCTTCAGAACGTGGCAACCTGCTGGCATGCAGATTGCGATGATCGGACTCGGCCGCATGGGCGCCAACATGGTGCGCCGTCTCCAGCGCGGAGGTCACGACTGCGTCGCCTACGACGTCAGCGCCGATGCGGTCGCCGCGATCGTGACCGACGACCCCGACGGGGTGACGGGCGCTCCGCGGGTGATCGGCGTCAACTCCCTCGAGGAGCTGGTCGCGTCGCTCCAGGCCCCGCGACACGTGTGGATCATGGTGCCCGCCGCGTTCGTCGGCAGCACGGTCGACCGGCTGGCACCCCTCCTGTCACCCGGCGACACCATCATCGACGGTGGCAACAGCTGGTACCGCGACGACGTCGACCGCTCGGCTCCGCTCGCCGCGCAGGGCATCCACTACGTCGATGTCGGAACGAGTGGTGGGGTGTTCGGCCTCGATCGCGGCTACTGCCTCATGGTCGGCGGCGACGACGACGCGGTTGCCGAGCTGTCGTCGGTGTTCGACACGCTGGCCCCGGGCATCGCGACCGCCGAACGAACGCCGGGGCGGACCGGAGAGCCCAGCACCGCCGAGCTCGGCTGGCTGCACTGCGGCCCCAACGGCGCCGGTCACTTCGTGAAGATGGTGCACAACGGCATCGAGTACGGGTTGATGGCGGCGTACGCCGAGGGCCTCAACGTGCTCGCCAAGGCCGACATCGGCATGGAGTCGCACGCCACGGATGCTGAGACCGCTCCGCTGAGCAACCCCGAGTACTACCGCTACGACTTCGATCTCGGTGCGATCACCGAGCTCTGGCGCCGCGGCAGCGTGGTGTCGAGCTGGTTGCTCGACCTCACCGCCACAGCACTCGTGCAGGACCCGCAGCTCGATGCCTTCGCAGGCCGAGTCAGCGACAGCGGCGAAGGTCGATGGACCCTCCACGCTGCGGTCGACGAGGGCGTGCCGGTGCCCACGCTGGCGTCGGCTTTGTGGGATCGCTTCTACTCGAGAGATCGCGGCGACGTGGCGCACAAGGTGCTGTCGGCCATGCGCTCACAGTTCGGCGGACACCACGAGGTGCCGGCGCGCCGCCCCGAGGTTCCAGGCCAGTGACCCCCACACGTCAGCCGGTGGCCGACGCTCTGGTGTTGTTCGGCGCCACGGGCGACCTCGCCAAGCGCAAGCTCTTCCCTGCGCTCTACCACCTCGAGCACCGCGGCCTGCTGAAGATCCCCGTGATCGGCGTTGCGCGAAGCGACTGGACCGACGCCGCGTTCTGCGAGCACGCCCACGATGCGATCCTGCAATCGGTCCCCGACGCCCTCGCCTCGGCCATCGAACCACTCATGCGCCGGCTCGACCTCATCCAGGGCGACTACGCAGATCCCGCCACATGGCAAGGCCTGCGCGACGCCCTCGATCGCCACGGCAGCAAGAACGCCGTGTTCTACATGGCGATCCCGCCCACCATGTTCCCCACCGTCGCCGAGTCGCTCGCCTCGGTGGGCCTGAACGAGCGCGGTCGCATCGTTGTCGAAAAGCCGTTCGGGAGAGACCTCGCCAGCGCCACCGAGCTGAACACCACGCTGCACTCGGTGTTCCCCGAGGAGCGGATCTTCCGCATCGACCACTACCTCGGCAAGGAGAGCGTCGAGGATCTGCTGGTGTTCCGCTTCTCCAACACCTTGCTCGAACCGGTGTGGAATCGCAACTACGTGCGCAGCGTGCAGATCACGATGAGCGAGACGATCGGCGTCGAGGGCCGGGGCAGCTTCTACGACGGCG
>JAYSLK010000385.1:0-3988 GCA_043725585.1 Actinomycetota bacterium | reverse complement strand
GGAGCGCCGATCGCGCACGATCCCGTTCCGCGTCGACGCCGACCAACAGGGAGCCCCCACCGCGTCGACGACCGGGACGTTCGTGCAGGGTCCCGTGCTACCCGACCGGATCGGTGCTCGCCTCGCCGGCACCGCGCTCGTCGCGGGCGCACTGATCGGCGCGTGGTTCGGCCTCGCACGGCCCGCGATCGACGACGCAGCCGAACGAGCCGTTGGAAAGATCGAGTTGCCGGCCGCTCCGGTGATCACCATCGATCCCCAGCAGCCGGTGACTCCGACCACCGTCGGCGCGGACGAACCCAACACGAACACCGGTGCTGTGGTGCAGGGCGATCCGATCTTCGTCACGTTGCCCAGCGGGGTGCCGGCGAACACCACCGGGGAGCCGGAGCCGTTCACCGTGCCGGCAGGCAAACGGCTGCTGATCACCGACCTGTCGATGCGCAACCCGTTCAACGACGAGGGCACAGCGATCATCACGCTCGGCAACCCGGCCGCCAACTTCCCGTTCAACTTGATCGACTACCAGGATGGCCTCGATTGGCAGCGATCGTTCCGCACCCCGATCGAGCTCCTCGAAGGCGAGGCGGTGACCTTCCAGGTGACCTGCAGCCGGGTCGGCCAGCAAGGCGCGCCTGCATGCTCGGCCGTCGCCAGCTTCAACGGCACGCTCGTCGACCTCTGACCCGGCCAGGTGACCCGGCCAGGCATCAGCCCGCCCGTCTTGCCCTTCTTGCCCTTCTTGCCCTTCTTGCCCGATGGTCAGTCCGAGATGGGACGCGTCGTGACCCGTGGGTTGCGGAGGACCTCGACGTCGGTCCGAGCCAGTTGATCGCCGCTCTGGGCCACCAGTGTGCGCTCACCGTGGCGTTCGGTCGGCCGCGTCGGCAACGCCGTGAGGAAGTTGCCCGACGTGTCGGCGCGCACCGTCGTCGACTCGCCACGGCCATCGGCCCACGAGATCGTGACATCTGCGCCGGGTTGGAAGCCGGACCCGCCGAGGCCCACCGGGTCGCCGGCTCGAACCTCGGTGTCGGCGGTCTCGATCGAAGCGGTACGGGTGCCGTCGCCGTTCACCAGCACCGAGGTGTACTGGCCGAACTCGGTGAGCGCGCGAACCGTGGCGGTGCGATGACCGGACTCGGTGGGGATGAAGACCAGGTCGAACCCGCAGCTCGCACCGGGGTTCACCAACTGGGTCGTGCAGCTGTTGCTGTAGACGACGAAGTCCTCGGGATGATCGCCCGAGATCTCGAAGCCGACGATGCGGGCGGGGCCGAACCCGATGTTCTCGATGTCGGACGACAGTGCGATGCTGGCCTTGCCCACCGCGGTGGCGGGAAAGTCGAGACCCGAGAACGTGGGCATCAGCGCCGGCTCGCCACCCGAACCGAGCAGGGGGCTGACGACGGCCGTGCCGCCGAAGAGATCCTCCGACACGATCAACTCCGCCTCGCGCAGGCCGGGGAGCAGTGGGGTGAGCACGACCTTCACGGTGCAGGTGGCTCCGGGCGGCACGGGCACGCCGAGCTCGCACGTCCCACCCGTGACGGTGAACTCCGGGCTCGACGAGGACACCACCGCCGGCAGGAAGGTGGACGGGCCCTCGTTGCGCACCGGGATGTACCACTCCGGGCCGGGCAGCAACACCGCGACCGTGCCGACATCGAGCGACGGCACGTCGAGCTGAGCCTTCCGCGAGACCGCCACCACCTCTCGGCCTGCGGCGGCGTCGGTGAACCCGTTGATCGCATCGGCGACCACGGTGTCGAACACGACCACGTGTCCCGATCCCGACAGCGCCGGGTGAGCGTTCCCGCCGGGAACGGGCGTCACCCGATCGGGCAACGTGCTGGCCCGGCGGAGGACGCCCCGGTCGACCTCGCTCACCACGATGTCACCGTCGGTGGGGCTGGCACCCGCGGCCGAAGTGGTGAGGAACAAGTTGCGGGCGCGGGTGACGAAGCCGACCTGCGTGCCGTCATCGGAGATGGTGGCCTGTGACGCACCTTGGTCTGCGGCGATGACGCTCACGTCAGCAGCCGCATCGGTCGCCTCGGCGTCGGGGGCGAGCGGCGTTCCCTGGCGAGGCTCTCGGCTCACCAACACCAGGTCACCATCGACCTGGTCGTATCGGTAGACCTGCGACGGGCACACGTCGACGCACTCGGGCAGCCGGGAATCGCCCGCAAGGTCAGCCGAGGTCGACTCGAAGGCGATGTACTGCCCGTTGCCCGAGATCACGGGCGCAGACGCCCCACCGGCGGCAGGAACACCACCGCGCACCGAGACCTTCGTGACCGCTTCGCCGGGCTCGGGATTCGTGCGATCCCAGACGAACACCTGCGAGGTCGCGAACCCACCATCGACATCGCCCGTCCCCCACGTCGGCACGGCGTCTTCGGAGGTCGCGTCGCTCGTGTAGACGACGAACCGACCGTCGTCGCTCACATCGGGTTGGCGCTGGCCGACGTAGCGAAACGTCGTGTTCGGTTCGAGCAGCGGGGTACCCATCACGAGGCTGCTGCGCAGCGGATCGCCGATCGGTTCCGTGAGGTCGACCAGGGTGATTGCGCTCAAGGTGTCCTTGCCCGATCGGGCCTGGTGGGTGAACGCGATCACCGAGCCGGCCTGCGACACCGCAGGGGCTTCCGTGGGGCTCACCCGATCGAGGGCGCTCGTGTCGCGGTCAGCCGACGACTGAGTGGAGACCAGCTCGAGATCGTCGGGGTCGCCACCACAGGACGGCAGCTGCAACCGGTACACGTCCCACCGGTCGCCCGTGTCGTCGTCGCGGAAGACGTCGTAGGCCATCTCGGTCACGAACGCGACCACACAGCCATCGCCGCTGATCGTCGGTTTGACGCTGTCGCCCACGATCACATCGTCACGCACCGCGGACAGCTCCACCTCGGCCGCGCCGAACTGAGACGCATCGCGCAACCAGATCGTGCGGGTGCGCTCGCCGCCTGTTCGATCGCTGTTCTCGGTCGGTTCACCCTCGTAGACGATCCAACGTCCGTCGTCGGACACCGACGGATGGCTGCCGACCACGCTCGGTTCCGTCAACCCGGCGAGCTTCGTGAGCGGTGCGTCGGGGCGCGGGCCAGCCAGAGCGTGGGACGCCGTCCCAATACCCGCTGCCAATGCCACCACCCCGGCAAGTGCGGGGAGCGTGCGCTGTCCGATGTTCAGCCTGCTCATCCTGTTGTTTCGCCCATTTTCTCGACGCCTGCAGGTTAACTCAGCGCCGGAAGCACTCCTCCAGCGCCTCGATCACACCCGGCAACGAGTGATCGGCTGCTGAGAGGGTGACCTTGAGCCCTGTTGCCTCGGTGTTTCGAGTTGTTTGAGGTCCGATGGTGACCACGACAGGAGGAGTGGTGAGCCCGAAGATGTTCACCCATGATTCAGCCTGCGTTCCGCTCGTGAACACCACCGCGTCAGCCCGGAACACCGCCAGCTGATCGGCGACAGTCGGGACCACGGGTCGCGAGCGGTGCGTGTCGACCCGCACGACCCGCCAGCCGAGCGCCACCAGACCGTCGACCAGCGTGGGCGCTCCGTCGACGGCCTGAGCGACCACGGCCCGGCCGCCGCCGCCGCGAGGGAACACCTTCACCAGCCCTTCGGCGCTCTGGACGTCTGCCACCAGGTCGACCACCAGATCGGCCGAACGAAGGGCTCCAGCTGTCGTGGAGCCCACCGCCGCCACCCGGGCGGGGCATCCATGGAGTGCCTCGACCACGCGTGAGGCAGCGTGCGCCGAGGCGAGCACCACCCAATCATCGACGGTCAACGGCACGAGGGCAGCCCGCACATCGGCGGCTGTGGCCACATCGACCAGCTCGATCAAGGGCATGACCACGGGTACCGCACCGCGGTCGGTGAGCATCTCGGCCAGCGCTCCGGCTTGTGCAATCGGGCGGGTGATCACAACCGTTCGGCCCTCGAGCGGACGGTTCTGCCGTCCTCCGACGGGGCCAGG
>JAYSLK010000384.1:0-2297 GCA_043725585.1 Actinomycetota bacterium | reverse complement strand
ACACCATCGAGATCGAGGCGAGCGAGCTTGCCGGACGGTTGTTCCAACACGAGATCGACCACCTCAACGGTGTGCTGATGTTCGATCGGATGACTCCCGCGCAGCGCAAGGAGGCCCTCGCCGAGTATCGCCGCATCACGGAAGTCCCTCCGGTCGACGCCCCCACGCGTCGCCTGCGGTTGAAGTGACCGACGGCGACACCCTGCACCGCAGGGCCAGGCGACTGGTCTATTTCGGGACGCCGGAGATGGCGGTCGCCCCGCTCGAGTCGCTGGTCGCGGACGGGTTCGACGTCGTGTGCGTGGTGACCCGCATCGACAAGCGCCGCGGGCGCGGCGGCGAGTTGGCACCGAGTGCGGTCAAGGCCGCAGCGACCCGACTCGGCATCCCCGTGGTCCACTCTGTCGACGAGGCCCTCACCTTCCATGCCGACCTCGGCGTGGTGGTCGCCTTCGGGCAGCTGATCAGACCGCATGCGCTCGCGGTGCTCCCGATGGTGAACCTGCACTTCTCGTTGCTGCCGCGGTGGCGCGGCGCAGCACCTGTGGAACGAGCGCTTCTCGCTGGCGACGACGAGACGGGCGTGTGCCTGATGCAGCTCGACGAGGGACTCGACACCGGGCCCGTCCATGCGGCGGTGCGCGTGCCGATCGGGCCCGACGCGACCGGCGAGGCGCTGCGTGCCCGACTCGTGGAAGCGGGAGCCCGACTGCTGATCGACCAGTTGCGCGCGGGTCCCGACGAACCCGTCGCCCAGGTCGGCGAACCCACCTACGCCGCCAAGATCGGACCCGATGATCTGCGACTCGACTGGGGTGCTCCGGCCGCCGTGCGCGATCGCCAGATCCGCCTCGGCGGGGCCTGGACCACGTTCCGAGGCAAGCGTCTAAAGGTGTGCGCGGCGGAGCCGGTCGATGCCCGTGCGACCGGCGACGTGCTCGCCCACACGGTCGACGGGGTGGGAGTCGTCGGAGGTCTCAGACTGATCACGGTCCAGCCGGAGGGCAAGGCGCCCATGTCGTATCGCGACTTCGCCAACGGCGCGCGTCTCACCGCCGCCGAGCGGTTCGAGTGAACGCCCGCGAGATCGCGTTGCGGTGCCTGCAGCGCATCGAGCAGGAGGGCGCCTACGCCAACCTCGTCGTGCCGGCGGCACTCTCCACGTCAGGGCTCGAACCGCGCGACCGGGCGTTCGTCACCGAGCTGGTGTACGGAACGACCCGTATGCGTCGAGCATGCGACTCGGTGATCGATCGCTTCGTGCTGACCGAACCCGATGCGAACACCCGTGCCGTGCTGCGCCTGGGCACCTACCAACTGGTGTTCGCCGGCGTGCCGCCGCATGCTGCGGTGGGCGAGACCGTCGCGGTCGCCCCGAAGCGGACGCGCGGGTTCGTCAACGCCGTCTTGCGGAAGGTGTCTCGGCTTCACGTCACCTGGCCCGACGAGGCCACCGAGCTCAGCTATCCCGACTGGATCGTCGCGAGGTTGCATGCCGAGCTGGGCGGCGAGGCCGGCGCCGCGCTGGCGCGCATGAACGAGCCGCCCCCGGTGTCGGTTCGCGACGACGGTTACACGCAGGATCGATCGTCGCAGTGGGTGGCCGCCGCGGTGGAGGCGCGTCCGGGGGAGATCGTCCTCGACCTGTGCGCGGCTCCTGGGGGCAAGGCGACCGCGATGGCGGCCCGATCCACGCAACGCGGGGCGTTCGTGGTCGCGGCCGACGTGTCGGTGGCTCGGAGCGGCCTGATTCGCGACAACATCGCCCGCGTCGGCGCCGATGGCGTTGCCGTGTGCGCCGACGGGACCCGTCCTCCGTTCGTGGCCGCCAGCTTCGATCGGGTGCTGCTCGACGCGCCGTGCTCCGGCCTCGGGGCGATGCGTCGACGGGCCGACTCGCGCTGGCGTATCCAACCCTCGGCGATCGACGAGCTCGTCGACCTGCAACGTCGCCTGCTCGCCAGCGCCGCCGGCTTGGTCGCCCCTGGGGGCACGCTCGTCTACAGCGTGTGCACGCTGACCGCCGCCGAGTCGATCGATCATCCGATTCCCGCCGGGTTCGAGGTCGATGCCCGACGGCCCGAGGGCATGTGGCGACCGTATGCACACGGGTGGCGGGTGCTGCCCCACGACGACGACACCGACGGGATGGTTCTGGTTCGGTACCGTCGGGTGTCATGAGCGAACACGAACATCAGGTCGAGGCTCCGCCGAAGGCCAAGGTCCTCACCGTCAGCGACGGCGTGGTGCACGGCACTCGCGACGACGTGAGCGGCCGGGCGCTCGTCGCTCAGCTG
>JAYSLK010000383.1:0-1508 GCA_043725585.1 Actinomycetota bacterium | reverse complement strand
CAGGATCGGTCGACCTTGCAGGAGCCGGAGGAACATCGGCGTCTCCATGTCGAACACGTTGTTGCGCGGCCCGTACACGGCGGCTGGCCGCACGACGGTCGCCGGGAACCGGCGGCGTTCGAATCGAGCCAACAACTGCGCCTCGAACGTGGCCTTGAAGCCTCCGTAGGTCGTGGGACCGTTGCGGTCCGTCGGGAAGTCCTCCAGCCACGGTGCGATCCCCTGCATCGACTGTTCGTAGGCCATGATCGAGCTGACGTACACGTAGTGGGCCGTCCTGCCGTCGAGCAGGTCGAGCAGGCCGTCGACATCGCTGCCGCCCGCCGCCATCACGTAACCGGACACGTCGAACACCGCATCCCAGGTGCGGTCCGACAGGGCCGTCACCATGGAATCGTGATCGAGCCGGTCGGCGACCAGCCGCTCCACGTCGTCGGGCAGGTCGTGGGGCGTGCAGCCCCGATTGAGGACGGTCACGGTGAATCCGCGATGCAGCAGCGTGTCGACCAGCTGACGGCCGATGAAGGCCGAGCCGCCGAGTACGAGTGCGCGCATGTGCTGAACCTCCAGATTCGTCGGACCTGATCAGGCCTGGATCGACATCTACACATCGTCAAGAACCACGGATCACTTGAGCCGGGATGACGTTCGTCGTGGTCGGGCGACCGCGTTGGCTGTTCTGACCGTGGGTCAGCCGGCGAGCACGAGCCCGAGCAGATCTGCAGCGATCGGCAGCGGGTCGGTGAGCGCTGTGTTGGTCGTGACCACGAGCGACACGCCGGCATCGGGGCAGGCGAGGGCCGACGACGGCCAGGTCGTACGCTGTTTACCATCGCGCTCACTCCGAGGGGATCTCGATGGCCATCACGACCGGTTTCAACCATGTCGCCACGCTCACAACCGACCTCGATCGGTTTGCGGCGTGGTACGCACAGGTCTTCGAAGCGACCGTCACTCTCCGGATGGATGCCACACCCGACCACCCTCGGATGTTCATCGTCGACCTGGGAGGTGGAGCCTCGTTGAACGTGTTCGAGGTGTCAGGTGAGGACATCATCGGCGAACGGCGTCGGCAGGGTGGTCGAGGAGCGATCGACCACTTCGGCATCGCGGTCGACTCCGTCGCGACGCTCGAACAGGTGAAGCAGCGCCTCGTCGCGGTGGGCGCGGACATCGGGGAGATCCAGATGCTCGGCAGCGACTGGTCGCTGTTCTTCCGCGACGTCGACGGGATGGAGCTCGAGGTGCTCGCACCCGCCTCGTGATCGGTGGCAGATCGATCGCCTCGCTCAGCGACCTCCGCGGACGACCTCGAGGTTGCCGTCGGTCCAGACGCCCACGATGCGTCGGAACGTGATCCGCCAGCCCTCGGGCGTGCGCACGAGCTCATCTTCGTAGCGACCGGCGATCACGTACAACTCGCCACCCTCCACCCCCGAGCGAACGTGCTGCGAATGCAGGTAGCAGCGGCTGGTCGCCCGGTCACCGTCGATGGAGACCATGTGGTT
>JAYSLK010000382.1:0-1911 GCA_043725585.1 Actinomycetota bacterium | reverse complement strand
CCGTGGCATGAACAAGCGCCCCGACGCGGTGTTCATCCTCGACACCAAGAAAGAGCACATCGGCGTCACCGAGGCCAACAAGCTCGGCATCCCGATCATTGCGGTCGTCGACACCAACGTCGACCCCGACGTGATCCAGTTCCCGATTCCCGGCAACGACGACGCCATCCGGGCCAACGCTCTGATGGCTCGCGTGATCGCCGAGGCGATCGAAGAGGGTCGCTACATCCAGGGCAAGCGCAACCCACAGTCGGTCCCCACCGCCAAGCGCACGGCCGAAGACGAGGCGATGTTCGCCTCGGCGCAAGCCGATGCTCGCCGCCAAGCGGCAGCTGCCCAGGCCGAGCGCGAAGCCCGCCTCACCGCCGCGCAGACCCAATCCGACATCGAGGCTGCACCCGAGGCAGCAGAGGCACCCGTCGCCGACGAGGCCCCGGTCGCGGACGCACCGGCAACAGAGACCAGCACGGAGAGCTGAGAGACCATGTCATTCACCGCCAAGGACGTACAGGCGCTGCGCCAAGCAACCGGCGCCGGCATGATGGACGCCAAGAAAGCCCTCGAGGCCAACGACGGCGACATGGAAGCATCCAAGCAGTGGCTCCGCGAGAAGGGCCTTGCGGCAAGCGCGAAGCGTGACGAACGCGAGAACGCCCAGGGCGTCATCGCACTGGTGATCGAGGGCAACGTGGGCGCGATGGTGAAGCTCAAGTCGGAGACCGACTTCGTCGCTGCCAGCGATCAGTTCAAGGGCGAGGCCGACACGTTGGCCCGTCTCGTGATCGCACAGGGTGAGGCCGCGGTGGCCGAGCGCTCCACGGTGCTCGACGACATGAGGATCCTGCTGAAGGAGAAGATCGAGCTCGGCGAAGTCGTTCGGATCGAGGCTGCCCCCGGCAACGTCATCGACAGCTACCTGCACCTGCAGGGCGGCCGTGGTGTCAACGGCGTGCTGGTCGAGATGGCCGGTGCCGATCAGCAGCTGGCCCATGACGTCGCCGTTCACATCGGTTTCGCTCGCCCGAAGTACCTCAGCCGCAACGACATCCCCGCCGACCTGCTCGACAAGGAGCGCGACACCCTCGAGGCCATCAGCCGTAACGAGGGCAAGCCCGAGGCTGCCTTGCCGAAGATCATCGAAGGCCGCATCAACGGCTTCTACAAGGACGTCGCGCTGCTCGATCAGCCGTACGCCAAGGATGACAGCAAATCGATCACGCAGATGATCGGGTCGGCGACCATCGTCCGCTTCGCCCAGGTCGAGATCGGCTGATCCGATGACCTCGCCCCGGTGGAAGCGGATCGTCTTCAAGCCGTCGGGCGAGGCGTTGGCCGGCGCATCCGGGTCGGGCCTCGACGGTGCGACGCTCGATCACACCGCGCGCGAGATCATCGCGGTCCGCGCCATGGGTGTCGATGTCACGGTCGTCGTCGGTGGCGGTAACTTCTGGCGTGGTCGCACCGGAGCTATGTCGGGTATGGACGCCACCCAGAGCGATCACATCGGCATGCTCGGCACCGTGATGAACGCGCTGGCGTTGCAGGACTCCCTCGAGCGCAATGGGCAGTCCACACGGGTGATGAGCGCGATCGAGATGCCGCGCATCGCCGAGCCGTACATCAGGCGGCGGGCGATGCGCCACCTCGAAAAGGGCCGCGTGGTCATCTTCGCTGCCGGCACCGGCAACCCGTTCTTCACCACCGATACCGCGGCTGCACTTCGCGCCGCCGAGATGGATGCGAACGCGCTGCTGAAGGGCACCCATTCCGGGGTGGACGGCGTCTACAGCGCCGATCCTCGTCGCGATAGCTCCGCCACCAAGTACGACGAGATCGACTACATGGACGTGATGACCAAGGACCTCAAGGTCATGGACGCCACGGCGATCGCGTTCTGCCGCGACAACGACA
>JAYSLK010000381.1:0-3773 GCA_043725585.1 Actinomycetota bacterium | reverse complement strand
CCGGTCGATGCCGCGCCCGTCGTTGTAGACCGTGAACGTGATCCCCATCGTCAGAATGTCCAGCTCGGCAAGGGTCTGACGTTCTTGCAGTTCGCTGTGCTCGAGCGCGGAGAGCTGTTCGAGCAGTGCCTTTGCCGCGGCGCGTGGTGTGCCGTCGGAGGCCACCAACTCGTCCCAGGTGTCGGCGTCGGTGCGCACATGTGCCATCGTCATCGACCCACGTTGATCAACTCGCGTGTCTGCACCATCACGACACTATGACAGCCGTGTGAACACACGTAGGGCCTCTGCAGCCCGATCCCCCGACCGACCCACCCATTCACGGACGAACGGTCAGCCGACCTGTGGTTCCTTCGGAAGGCCGAGCACGCGCTCGCCGACGATGTTGCGTTGGATCTGGCTGGTCCCACCCCAGATCGTCTCGCTGCGGCTGAAGAAGAACGAGCTCATCATCGGACTCACCGGGTAGCCCTCGCGACGCTTGTCGCGGGCAGCGCCGGGCCAGGAGCCGGTCGGGCCACCCGTGTCGATCAGCATCGAGTGTGCACCCTTGATGTCGAGTGCCAGCTCCATCGCAGCCTTGTGCATCTCGGTCCAGAACATCTTGTTCGTCGCGCCGAGAGCCGCGACGCCGGAATCCTTCGAGCCGCTGAGGGTCGACGACAGCGAGCGCAACCCGTTGATCCGCAAGATCTGGATCTTCGAATAGAACGACATCAGTCGTTGGCGGATGTCGGGCTCGGCGATCGTTCCGTTGTCGGTGGCCATCGCCACCATCAACTTGTACTCCTCCTCGAACCGGCGGTACCCGGTGGTCGCGCTCATCCCACGTTCGAACGCAAGGGTCGAGTTGGCCACCTTCCAGCCGTTGTTCACCCCACCCACCACGTTGTCCTTCGGGCACCGCGCATCGGTGAAGAACACCTCGCAGAACTCGGCGGTGCCGTCGGGCTGAACGATGCCGCGGACCTCGACGCCGGGCTGGCGCATCGGCACCAGCAGGTAGCTGATGCCCTTGTGCTTGGGCGACTCGGGGTCGGTGCGGGTGAGCAGGAAGCAGTAGTCGGCATGGTGGCCGCCGGTGGTCCACACCTTCTGGCCGTTGATCACCCATTCGTCTCCATCGAGCACCGCCTGGGTCTTCAGCGACGCGAGATCCGAACCGCTGTTGGGCTCGCTGAAACCCTGGCACCAGCGCATCGTGCCGTTCAGGATCTTCGGCAGGAACTCTCGCTTCTGTTCCTCGGTACCCCACTGCAGGATCGTGGGACCCACCAGGGTGTCACCGAAGAAGTCGGCGCGCAGCGGTGCCTTCGAGCGTGCGAACTCTTCCGACAAGACCACGCCCTGCATGGTGGTGAGGCCCTTGCCTCCGTACTCCCTCGGCCAGGTGGCGCAGATCCATCCGCCTTCGAAGAGCTTCTTCGGCCAACCTTCGTTGAACGCCTTGCGTTCGTCGGCATTCATCTCGAAGTTCTCGTCCATCCATCCCGCCGGCAGGTTGTTCTCCAGCCAGGTGCGGATCTCGACGCGGAACTCCTCTGCGTCTGCGGCATAGCTCAGGTCCATGTCACAAGTATTGACCCATGGGTCAAGTGATGGGAAATCCAGCGGCCGCCGGTCGCGTGACACGTGTCGGGGACCGCTCCGGCGGGCGTCGCCGCGCCGGCGCACGCTCGACTTTCGGCGGTGGTGGTTCACAGCCCGTTCGCAGACAGAGAACGTTCACGCAACGAACGATCCGTAGCGTGCTCGTCAATGGCCATGCCCGCTCCTGCCACCCAGGTCGATACCCAATCCAACCCCCTCGGAACGGTGTCTCTCGGTGTGCAGGAGCGGGCAGTACTCGCTGCGCTGGTCGGCAACCAGGGGCGCGTGCTCGGTCGTCGGGAGCTCGCCCGTCAGGCCGGCATGGCAGACCTGAGCGAGCGTCGGTGCGACGGCGTGCTGGTCGGTCTTCGTCGCCATCTCGGGGCCGATGCGATCATCACCGTGCGCTCGCGTGGCTGGATGCTCAGTCCCGCTGCGCGGGGTGTCGCCACAGCGTTACTCTGACGAACCCCGCATGTTCGCCGCCCAACTTTCCGTCGACCTCGCACGTCTGCTCCTCGATCTGCTGATCGTCCTCGTTGCCGCCAAGGTCGCGGCCGAGGCGGCCGAACGACTGCGCATCCCAGCCGTGCTCGGGGAGATCACCGCAGGTGTCCTGATCGGACCATCGGTCCTCGGGCTCATCGATCTGGGAGACCAGCGCGGCGTGTCGATGGCGTTGCTCGCCGAGATCGGCGTGCTGTTGTTGCTGCTGTCGGTCGGCATGGAGATGGACCTCGGCGAGCTCGGCAAGGTGGGCGCGGCGTCGATCGCCGTTGCCGTGGTGGGTGTGGTGGTTCCATTCGCCGCCGGATCCGTGGCCGCGACGGCGTTCGGGATGGGCGGCAACGCTGCAGTGTTCTTCGGCGCCGCGCTCACCGCGACCAGCGTGGGCATCACGGCACGAGTGTTCGGAGACCTCCGCGCACTCGCCACGATCGAGGCCCGGATCGTGCTCGGGGCCGCCGTCGCCGATGACGTGTTGGGCTTGATCATCCTCACCGTCGTCGTGAAGGTGGTCACCGGCGGCGATGTCGGCATCGGAACCGTGGCGGAAACGTTGGGGCTTGCGGTGCTGTTCCTGGTGGGCACCGGCATCGTCGGCGTGCTTGTGATCCCGCGGGTGTTCCGCATCATCGGGAAGTTCGCCTCGACGGGCGCGACCGCAGTGGTCGCCGGCTTCGCGCTCATGGTCGCGTTCGCCGAGCTGGCCGATCAGGCCAAGCTCGCGTTCATCATCGGTGCGTTCATGGCGGGCCTGGCGCTGGGTCGGACCGATCAACACGAGCGGATCGCGTCCGATCTCGGCGCCGTGTCGAACCTGTTCGTCCCGGTCTTCTTCGTCAGCATCGGCGTGAACGCCGACCTCGAGGCAATGGCCAAGCCCGCGGTGATCGGGGTGGCCCTGGTGATGACCGTCATCGCTGTGGCCGGCAAGCTGGTCGCCGGGTGGGCCGTGCGGGGACGCCGAGCCGACCGGCTGCTGATCGGGTTGGGGATGATCCCCCGCGGCGAGGTCGGTCTTATCTTCGCGTCGATCGGTCTGGCCAACGGAGTCCTCGACGCCGACCAGTACGGCACGTTGCTGATCGTGATCTTGTTGACGACGCTGATGACCCCACCGCTGCTGCGGGTCCGCCTGGGTCGCACCCCTGCTGCACCGGACGTCGCCGGCGGCGCCCCCACTCCCGCCGACGGATGGGTCGAGGTCCGAAACGGCGAGACCGTCTTCCGCTCGACGCCACCCATCTCGGCCACCGTGCCGGTGGCGCTGTCGACGGCGCTTTTGGCGCACACGGCGCCACCCGATGACGAGGTGCTGGAGTGGTTCGGCACACATCGCACGGCACCGATCACCTGGGCGACCCAGGACACGACGATGCTGGTCGACCTGCTCCGCCTCGACGAGCCGAGAGCCTGGCGGTTCCTCGATGCTTCGGGCGTGCTGGAACGAGCGCTTCCAGAAGTGGCTAGGGCGATGGAGCGCCGCCGCGCCGACATGACCGATCTCGACCCGCTCGGCTCGCTGCGGTTCAGGACCGTCGACCGCCTGCACAACTTCGTGGCGCATCTCGCGCCGGAGTTCTCGCTCGTGTCGTCGACCGAGCATCTCGCCCTCGGCGCCTTGGTGGCCGACGTGGCCACGACCGATCTCGAGCGAGAGCAGTTCGCGTCGCGACTCG
>JAYSLK010000380.1:0-6794 GCA_043725585.1 Actinomycetota bacterium | reverse complement strand
TACCTCGACATGTACAACAACGTGCCGGCGGTCGGCCACGCCCATCCCCGCGTGACCGAGGCGATCGCTCGCCAGTCACGTGTGTTGAACACCAACCTTCGCTACCTCCACGCATCCGCGGTCGAGCTGGCCGAGCGACTCACCGCCACGTGTCCGGCATCGCTCGACACGGTGTTCTTCGTGAACTCGGGTTCGGAGGCCAACGATCTTGCGTGGCGCCTCGCCACCACCTACACCGGCAACACCGGCGGTCTGTGCACCACTCGTGCCTACCACGGAATCTCGCATGCCATCGCCCCCCTCTCGCCCGAAACGCTGCCCGACGAACACCTCCCGGCCCACATCGACCGATGGGCTCCCACCGACACCTATCGCGGCCTGCACACGGACACGACGTCGTTCGTCGCTGCGCTCGGGCGCCTTGCGTCGCGGGGGGTCGCGCCAGCGATGACGATCCTCGACGGAGTACTGCAGAGCGATGGCGTGTACGACCTCGAACCCGATCTGGTGCAGCAGCTCGTTGATCTCACGCATGCGGCCGGCGGGCTGTGGGTTGCCGACGAGGTGCAGGGCGGGCACGGCCGCACCGGTGAGGCGATGTGGTCGTTCGAACGTTTCGGGATCGAGCCCGATTTCGTCACCCTCGGCAAGCCGATGGGCAACGGCCATCCGGTCGCGGCGGTCATCACTCGCCGCGAAATCGCGGAGCGGTTCGCCGACGACACCGTGTTCTTCTCCACCTTCGGAGGCAATCAGGTGTCCGTCGCCGCAGCACACGCGGTGCTCGACGTACTGCGCGACGAGCGAGTGCTGCCGCGCGTGGTGGATGCAGGCGACGCGCTTCGGGCAGCGGTGGGAGCGGTGGCGACCGACCACGAGTGCATCGGCGACGTGCGCGGCATGGGCCTCGCGAACGCGATCGAGATCGTGAGCGACCGCGGGACGAAGGAGCCCGACGCGCCGACGACCGAGGCGATCAAGAACGGCCTGCGCGACCGCGGTGTCCTGGTGGGCACGACCGGCACGGCCGGCAACATCCTGAAGATCCGCCCCACCCTCGCCTTCACCACCCGCGAGGTCCCCGTGTTCGCCACAGCCCTCCGCTCGACCCTCGAGTCACTGCAAACCTGACCCCCGCGATGAGAGATGAGTGCCCCTGGCGCGCCGATCTCTCATCTCGCTCGTCCGGTCCGAGACCGTGATGAGAGACGAGTGCGGCACGGCCACTCATCTCTCATCACGGTTCAGGACTGGAGTGGCAGTGCGGTGAGGCCGCGGATGACGAACGTGGGGTGGTACTCGGGCGTGGCGGCGAGCTCCACGTCGGGCAGCCGGCGGGCCAGACGGTCGAGTGACACCTCCAGCTCCAGTCGAGCCAGCGGTGCACCGATGCAGAAGTGGATGCCACCGCCGAAGCCGACATGCGCAGGATCCCCACGTGCCACGTCAAAGCGACCAGGGTCGTCGAATCGTCGTGGGTCGCGGTTGGCCGCACCGAACAACATCGCCACCTCGGCACCCACCGGGATGCGCTGTCCGGCGATCTCCACACCCTCGTCGAGCACCCACCGCTCGAACAGGTGCAGTGGTGCGTCCCATCGGATCATCTCATCGATGGCCGTCCGTGGGGCGACATCGCCGTGGGTCACGCGGCGCCACTGGTCGCGGTGCAGCATCATCGCTCGCATTCCGTTGGCGAGTGAGTTCACCGTCGCCTCGTGCCCCGCTTCGAGCAGCACCATCGCGGTCGACACGATCTCTGCCTCACTGAGCGTCTCGCCCGCGTCTTCCACTGCGACCAGCCCGCTCAGCAGTGACGCGTCGGGACGCCGTCGCTTCTCCGCTATCACCGCTTGCGTGTAGTCGATGAACTCGCCGGCGGCGGTGTCGGCTCTCACCTTGAGCGCGTCGTCGGTGCGCAGCTCGTACATCTTCACGATCGCATGCGACCAATCGAGCAATGCCTGGGTGTCAGCCCGGGGAACGCCCAGCATGGAGCAGATCACCGCGACCGAGTACGGCTGCGCGTAGTCGGCGATGAGGTCGAAGCGACCCTTTTCGACACAGGGCTCGATCAGCTCATCGGCGAGCCCTTCGACCATCGGGCGCAACGCGTCGACCGCTCGAGGCGTGAACACCTTCGTCACCAAACGGCGCAACCGAGTGTGGTCCGGGGGCTCGAGTGCCAGCAGCGACCACCGCTCGTGCTCGTGGAAGCGCGACCACCGCGGGTCGGGCGCCGTCTTGCCGAACGCCTCGTGTGAGTAGCGATGCGTGTACGCCCTGCCGAGCCGGCGGTCGCGAAGGGTGTCGTGCACCTCGGCGAAGCGGGTGAGCACCCACTGGTCGGTTCGCTCGTCGAAGAAGATCGGCGTGGCCTCGCGCAGGTCGTCGAGCACCGGGTAGGGCCACTGCACGAACGTCGGATCGGTCACGTCGAACCGGGCGATCAGTTCGTCGAGCGGGGCGATCTCATGAGGCATGTGCGGAGTCTGACTCAGCCGAGCGAGGTGGACCAGCGCACGCGCAGCTCGATCGGTTTACGGAAGATGATGCCGGCCACCCGGCTCGTCTCGACGAGGTGCACGTCGGGCAGCAGATCGATCACGGCGTCGACCGCGGCTCGGGTCTCGATCCTGGCGAGCTGCGCACCGAGGCAGGCGTGGGGACCTTGCGCGAAGGCGACGTGCGTCCTCGCGTTCACCCGATCGAGACGGAACTCGTCGGGTTCGTCGTAGACAGCCGGATCGCGGTTTGCTGCGGCCAGCGACACGACGACCAGGTCGCCCGCTCCGACGTGCGCTCCGTCGATCTCCACGTCGGCAGTGGCGTAACGGTCGACGCGGGCAGCTGCAGGCTCGAGCCGCAACGACTCCTCGACCGCCGCATCCACGAGCGATCGATCGGCCCGAACCGCGTCGAACGCGACCGGGTGCAGGAGCAGGTGCCGCAACACGTTGGCCGTCATCCCCTCGCCGGTCTCGATGCCGCCGAAGAGGAAGACCGCCGCGTTCGCCACGACCTCGTCGCGAGTGAGCGAATCGGCGGCCAGTGACAGCACCGAGTCCGGCTGACGCGCTGACTCGTCGAGCGCGCCGCCGAGGAGACCCATTGCCTGCCACGCCGCCTCGTCGACGGGTCGGCCGAACGAGATGTCGGCCACTGCGGCAACGATCCGGTCGTACCAGCCCAACAGCTTCGATGGATCGAGCCGCTCCAGGCCGAGCGAACGCGCCACGACCGCCACCGCCAACGGACCTGCCAGCTCGCGACGAAGCTCGGCTTCGCCTCGCGATGCCAGATCGGAGACCAGCCGGCGCGCCAGTTCAGGGACCCCATCGGCGTGGCGGCGGATCACCTCACTCGGTCGGAAGGTCGCGGCGAATGGGTCACGGTGTCGTCGGTGCGCATCGCCGTCGAGCGAGAGCATGCTCGGCCCCACCACCTGGGCCGTGCTGAACCTCGGGTCATCGACCGTGAAGTGATCGGCATCGCGCATCACGGCCACGGCCGCCTCGCGCCCCGTGACCACCCACCCGCCGATGGCATCCACCCACCCCACGGGCGACGTCGAGCGGAGCGCGGCGAGCACCTCGTGGTGACGGGTGTCGAGGTCGGCGAGCGTGATGGCGGGTACCACGACTGCGAGTCTCGCGCTGCGGCTGCCAGCCGCCGGCGGCACCGCCACCGACACCAGCGTCACCGGTGCCCAGAGCGGCACGTCCGTGCAGAGGTGGCGATCATCGGGGTCGTAGCCTCCGCGGCATGAATCTGACCTACCCACCCGAGGCCGACGTCTTCCGCGCCAAGGTGCGCTCGTTCCTCGCAGCCAACCTGCCCGAGGACTGGAAGGGCATCGGCGCGCTGAACCACACCGATGCAGCCGCGTTCACGCACCAATGGCGCACCGTGTTGTTCGAGAACGGCTACCTCGCGCTCAGCTGGCCGAAGGAGGTGGGTGGCGCGGGTCTGACGCCGCTCGAGAGCGTGGTGGTGGCCGAAGAGTTCGCCCGTGCCGGTGTGCCCACCGCCGGCCCGAACGATGGCTTTGGCATCACGATGCTGGGCAACACGATGCTGCGATGGGGTACCGACGAGCAGAAGCGGCACTACCTGCCACGGGTGTTGTCGGGTGAGGACCTCTGGTGTCAGGGCTACAGCGAGCCGGCGGCCGGGAGCGACCTCGGCAACCTGGGATGCCGCGCCGTGCTCGACGGCGACGAGTGGGTGATCAACGGTCAGAAGATCTGGACGTCGGGCGGCCACACGGCGACGCACATCTTCGTGCTGGCCCGCACCGATGCGACCGCGGCCAAGCATCGCGGCATCAGCTTCTTGCTGGTCGACCTGCGCCAACCCGGCGTGGAGGTGCGCCCGATCAAGATGATCTCCGGTGAGTCGGAGTTCAACGAGGTGTTCTTCTCCGACGCCAAGTGCCCCAAGGAGAACGTGGTCGGCGAGGTGAACAGCGGCTGGGCCGTGGCCATGACGCTGCTGGGCAACGAGCGGGGTGCCGGAGCGTCGGTGCAGGCCCTCGGCTTCCGGGGCGAGCTGGACAAGTTGGTCGACCTGGCCAGGGATCGCGGGGTCACCGACGACCCGGTGATCCGTCAGCGGCTGGCCAGCGCGCACACCAAGGTCGAGATCATGCGCTTCTTCGGGTACAAGGCGCTCACCAGCTTCCTGAAGGGAACGGCCCCGGGCGCCGACGCTTCGATCGGCAAGCTGTTCTGGAGCCAGCACCACCAAGAGATCACCGAACTCTCGCTCGACGTGCTGGGCGCCGACGCGATGGCGCCGATCGGGCAGACACCGCAGCGGACGTTCGGCTGCGACGCTCCCGGTTCGCCGAACGACAGCGCCAACTGGGCGGGGGTCTTCTACAACGCCCGCGCCGGCACCATCTACGCCGGCACCAGCCAGGTGCAAAAGGGCATCGTCGGCGAGCAGATCCTCGGGTTGCCGAAGGAACCGCGCGCCGATGGTGGCGCCTGGAACACCATCCCCGGCCACGGCTGACCGCCACCGACCGACGGCACGCGCCGAGTACGGTTCCCACATGGCACCTCGATGCTCGAGGCGCCGGTCGAGCCCGGGTCGACGAACGCCACAGATCCTGGCGCCCCACCAGCGACTCCATCGTTCGACGGCGTGAGCGTCGACGATCCGTTTCCTCCTCAGGCCGACGGGCTGACAGATCCAGCGGTCGCGGATGCGGCGATCCGCTGGGCGTATCAACACTGGATCCTGATCGATCTCGATCCGGCGACCCGTGCGCGGATCGTGGAGAACGGCGAGCAGAACACGGCCAACCTCGAACGCGGCATCGCCGACGCCCGCGGCACGATCGACGGCGCGGGCATGGCGGTCGACGAGGTTCGGCTCACCGGTGTCGACACCGCCGCGGTCGTGTTCCGCGCCCGGTGGCAGGGTGGTCCATCACCGATCTTCCCCGATCCGATCACCGGGACCGCTGTCTTCCAGAACGGGAGTTGGCGAATCGGCACTCACACGCTGTGCCTGCTCGCGCTCGGCATCGGCCAGAGCTGCGAACCGACAGCGCCACTCCTTGCACCCGCGGCGTTCAGGGCACGTGAGATCCCATTGGGCTTCACCTGGGTCGGCGACGCCGAGTTCGAGGGCATCGTGCCCGTTCCCGGCGGAGGGTATTGGATGGCGTCAGCCGCGTTGATCGAAGAGCAACCTGGCGGGGTCGGCCTCAGCCTGACCTTCGAGGTGATCCCCGGCTACGCAGCGCTGACGGATGACGACATCGAGGTACTCCTGCGGGCCCGAGGTGGCGCAGGAGATCGCGTGCCGATCGAAATCGGCGATGCGCGCGGGTGGATGGATGCCCAGCCGGGTTTCACGAACATCGTGCTGATCCGACCGGACGACGTCCTCGTCCTGGCCGGAGGGCAGATGACCTCGACGCAGTTGATGACGATCCTGGGCGAACTCGAGAGGACCGAGCTTCCGGCAGGGTTGGTCGCTTCGACACCTGTGGCCACGACGGTCACCGACGGCATCTCGTTCGAGCTCTGAGCCGAAGTATCGCGGATCCGACGCGACGGCGATCGTGGTGTCGACGATGGCGGCCGAACGGGAGCGACGCTTACGAGGATCGGTTCGACGCGGCTTCGATCCAGCGGGTGGATCCGGCCAACTAATGTTCGCTTATGCGCCGATGTTGATTCCCCGCTCGAGCCCCTCCCCGACGACGGGCCACGCGTTCTGAGTCCGTCGTCTCTTCGAGGAGTGTTCACATGTCGCTTTCTTCACCGCGAACGCCTCCTGCGTTCGCCTCCACCGCCGTTCGCGTCGTGCAATGCGCGCTGGTCGTACGCCTGCTCGACGAGTGGTGGTCCTACCTTCCCGCCGGCACGATCGATGATCAGGTCCGTGACCTCGGGCTCTCGTACGGTCAGTCGGGGTGGCTGCTCGCGCTGTTGACCCTCGGTGGGGTCGCCGGCAGTCCCATCGCCGCGCTCGCCGACCGCGGACACCGTCGCACGCTGGCATGCTCCGGTGCTGGTTGCATCGCCCTGGCGCTGCTTGCGTTCGCGGCGGCTGCGCCGTACCCCGTCCTCGTCATTGCCGCGGTGCTGCTCGGGGCGTCGAGTGATGCGATGATCCGGCCCCTCGAGTCATCCCTGGCCGACATCGCCGACCACACCGAGGCGGGCCTCGATCGGCTGCTCGGTCGTCAACACCTCATCTCGTGGCTCGGCGACTTCGTCGCTCCCGCGCTCTTGGCCCTCGGCGCTGTGTCGGTCATCGGTTGGCGCGGTGTG
>JAYSLK010000379.1:0-3812 GCA_043725585.1 Actinomycetota bacterium | reverse complement strand
AGCGACTGGACGAACTCCCGGTCGATCTTGATGATGTCGAGCGGGAGGCGCTGCACGTAGGCGAGGGAGCTGTAGCCCGTGCCGAAGTCGTCGAGCGCGATGCGAACGCCCATCGTGCGGAGACCGACGAGTTCGCCGGCAACGCCATCGGGGTCGTCGATCAGCATCGACTCGGTGATCTCCAGCACGAGTCGCGACGCAGCGAGGCCGCTCTCGTCGAGCGCACGGCGCACATGCTCGACGATCGATGCTCCGCGGAGCTGACTCCCCGACACGTTCACGGTGACGAACAACGACTCGTCGCTCCAGCTCGCTGCAGTCAAGCACGCTTGGCGGATCGACCACCAACCGATGGGGATGATCACTCCGGTCTGCTCGGCGATCTCCACGAAGTCGGCTGGTGCCACCGCGCCGTACACGTGATGATTCCAACGGATCAAGGCTTCCGCTCCGACCAGCCGACCGTCGCGCAGGCGAACGATGGGCTGGTACACGAGCGCGAACTGGTCGCGGCTGAGTGCCCACATGAGATCACGCCGGTACTCCTCGGTGCGCGCCACCTCGTGCTCCAGCTGCGCATCGAAGATCTCGATGAATCCTTTGCCCTTGCGCTTTGCTCGATACATCGCGAAATCTGCGTTGCGCAAGACGGCGGAGGCGTTGTCGCCGTCGGCTGGTTGGGCGATGCCGACGCTGCACGAGGCGGCGACGGTGTGGAACTGGCTCAGGACGACCGGCTCGCGAAGATCGGCGATGATCGTCGATGCGAGCGACGCGGCCTGATCAGCGTTGCCGCTGGTGAGCAGGGCGGCGAACTCGTCACCGCCCAGCCGGGCGACCAGCCCGGAGGAGGCGGGAATGCGCCTGACGAGGCGATCGGCGATCGTTCGCAACAAGACGTCACCCGACTCGTGCCCCATCGTGTCGTTGATGATCTTGAAGTCGTCGAGGTCCATGAACATCACGACGGGCCGTCGATCGTGAGCGAGATCGCGCGTGAGCCGTGACAGGAACTGGGCGCGGTTCGCCAGTCCGGTCAGCTCGTCGTGGTCGGCTCGGAAGCTCAGCTGGCGCTGCAGGGTTCGGGTCGTCGTCACGTCGCGCATGGTGATCACCACACCCGCCACAGCCACGTTCTGCATGAGGTTCACCGCGGTCAGTTCGAGCAGTCGCGGGGCCCCGCCCGAATGATGTGCGGTGACCTCCATCGACAGCGTTCCATCGGGCGGTTGCGTCAGGATTCGGTCGGCCGCCATCTGCCACGACTCAGCGAGGGGTTCGAACTCGAGTTCGTGCAGGCGCTTGCCGACCCACGTCTGGCTGTCCACGCCGAGCGTCGTCTCCACGGCGCCGCTCGTGTAGGCGATGCGCCGGTTCGCGTCGACGAGCACGACGATGTCCGACGAACGCTCGACGAGTGACGCAAGGCGGTCCTTGCCGCGCCGTTCGGTGAGATCACGGACGCTCAGCGCCAAGCCCCAGAGACGCATCAGCGCCAGCACGGTCACGAGCGCCGTCACCGTGCCGGCGAACAAGACGGTGGAGCGTGCCGCATCGTCCGACAGGATGAGCGTGATCAGCACGACCTGCGGGGTGAGGGCGCACAGCGCGATCGTGGCCAGCCGAAGGCGGTCGAGTTGAACGGCTTGGTGCGCGATCTGGGGTCGTCTCGCTCCGGTCTTGTCGATCGCGGCGAGGGCGAACAGCAGCAGCGAGACAGCGGTGAGAGCGTGGGTGACCAGCGTGCCCTTCTCGCCGTGGGCCATGTACGACCAGTAGCTCAACACGTTGGCGAGGAGGCGCGTGATGAGGCCGGCGAGCAGGATCGTGAACGATCGGCTGCGCGCCTGATAGCCGAGTGACAGACGTGCAGCGAGAGCGACGAGGACGAGATCGGATGCCGGCAGAGCGAGCGACAGGATCCGATCGGCGTCGGTGAGGGTGGAGCGTCCGAGGGCGGGTTCGACGACGAAGACCCACATAGCGAGCGTTGCGGTCAGCGACACGATGGTGGCCTCGAGAGCGAGGTATCGCTCTCGGATCGGGGACCGCTGGGAGATCATCGAGATCAACCCGAGCGCGATGAGTGTGCGGTCAGGAGCCCTGAGCAGGCCGGACAGGCCGTCGAGTGTGGTCGCGTCCCAGGTGCGGTCGGCGAACGCGAGCAGGTACGACCCCATGGTCATCGCGCAGGAACCAGCGATCGCCAGCCATGCGACCCGGTCGCCGTCGACCCGTATGCGTGCCCCCCACACCGCAGCGACGGTGGCCAGCAACGCAGGGATCAGGAGCCAGCGTTGCGCCTGGTCGAACGGCACGCGTGTCCGCCATGCGTAGGCCGCGAGGGCCGCGACTGCGGTCGCGCCCACCGTCCACAAAAATGCCCGCTGCTTCACCACCGGTTGTCATCGGCTCTTCGGTCCGTCAGCTTGAACTCGCTCGGTGGTGGCGTCCGGCAAGGTCTCGGCAAGTCAGACGCAGCGGGTGGCCGTCGGAATCAGGTGAAGTCGGCGTTCAGCAGCGCAAGCGTCAGCTCGGGCTCGTCGGCGAGCAGACGCTGCAGCCGGTACTTGTTCTCGAACAAGGCCACGGTTGCGCCATCGCCACGTCGCAAGATGCGGATCCCACCGATGGACCTGAGCCGTTCCGCGCTCTTGGCGTCGGTGGCCCGGATCGCCTGGTACGGCGAGCCGGTGAGCTCGACCGGTGCGTTGAACTCGTGTTCCAACCGGTGGGCGAACACCTCGAACTGCAACTGGCCGACAGCCGCGAGCACCAGGGACGCGTCGCCCATGTCGGGATCGCGGAGCACCTGCACCACGCCCTCCTCCTCGAGCACCTCGAGACCACGACGGAACTGCTTCGAGCGACCGGTGTCGAGCGGGCGGGCGCCGGTGAACAGTTCGGGCGCGAACGAGGGCAGGCCTGGATAGGTGACGGGTTCGCCGTCGAACAGGGTGTCGCCGATGCGCAGGTCGGTGGCGTTGACGAATCCCACCACGTCGCCCGGATACGCCTCGTCGACCGTCGTTCGCTCAGCGCCGAACACCGTGGATGCGTACTTGGTTGCGAACGGGCGGCCCGTGCGGGCGATCGTCATCGTCATGCCTCGCTCGAAGTGCCCGCTGCAGATGCGAGCGAATGCCAGACGATCGCGATGCGACTTGTCCATGTTGGCCTGCACCTTGAACACGAACGCGCTCGTTCCCGCGCCGATCGGACGGCCACGGCCGTTGGTGTCGAGCCGCGGGGGTGGTGAAGGGACCAGCTCCACCACCGCATCGAGGAGGTGCTTCACGCCGAAGTCGGTGAGCGCCGAGCCGGCGTACACAGGGGTGCTGCTCCCGGCAAGGAACGAGGGGAGGTCGACGTCGGCGCCGACAGCCTCGAGGAGATCGCAACCGTCCATCGCTCGCTTCCACGCACTGCCGCCGATCGAGGCTGCCTGTTCGAAGCTCATCAGCTCCTCGGGAGCCATCGTCGCTCCGCGAGAGGTGCGCGTGAATCGACTGAACAGGCGGCGGCGACGATCGATCACACCGAGGAAGTCCTCGCCGTCGCCGACCGGCCACGTGGCGGGCGTGGGGCGCAGGTCGATCTGCGTCTCGATCTCGTCCAGCAGTTCGAGAGGATCACGACTCGGGCGGTCGAACTTGTTCAAGAAGGTGATCACGGGGAGATCGCGACTGCGGCACACCTCGAACAGCTTCAGCGTCTGCGGTTCGATGCCCTTGGCAGCGTCGAGCACCATCACCACGGCGTCGACGGCCGCGAGCACCCGGTAGGTGTCCTCGCTGAAGTCCTTGTGGCCG
>JAYSLK010000378.1:0-2288 GCA_043725585.1 Actinomycetota bacterium | reverse complement strand
CTGCCCTACAAGTACCTCGTGGCGATCGTCTACGTCACGGCGCTGTTCCTCGACATCCTCGACGTCACGATCGTCAACGTCGCGATCCCGGCCCTCGGCCGCGAGTTCGCCACCGAGAACGCCGAGTGGATCGTGCTCGGCTACACCCTCAGCCTTGCGGTGTGGATCCCGGTGTCGGGGTGGCTCGGCGATCGGTTGGGCACGAAGCGAGTGTTCATGTTCGCGTTCGGGGCATTCGTCGCCGGCTCGTTGCTGTGCGCCTCGGCCCAGTCGATCGAGCAGTTGATCGCATTCCGGGTGGTACAGGGGATCGGTGGTGGCATGCTCACGCCGGTCGGGGTGTCGATGCTGTTCCGTGCCTTTCCGCCGAACGAGCGTGCCAAGGCGAGCACCTACATCATGATCCCGACGCTGCTGGCGCCGGCGCTCGGCCCCATCCTGGGCGGCCTCTTGGTCACCCATGCCAACTGGCGGTGGATCTTCCTCATCAACGTGCCCATCGGTCTGTTGGGTCTGTGGTTCGGCATCCGGTTCCTCAAGGAGCAGAAAGAGCCCACATCGGGCCGATTCGACCTGCCGGGTTTCGTGTTGTCGGGTGCCGCGCTCGCGCTCGTGGTCTACGCACTCAGCGAGGGGCCGCGCTCGGGATGGGGAAGCGCACCTGTGCTGATCACGCTCATCGCGGGCCTCGCTGCAGGCGTTGCGCTGGTGTGGGTGGAGACCCATGTCGACCAACCGATGCTTGCGCTGCGGCTGTTGGGCGACAGGATCTTCCGGCAGTGCAACGTGGTCAGTCTCCTCTCGACGATGAGCTTCCTCGGCCTGCTGTTCGTGATGCCGTTGTATCTACAGCTGCTTCGTGGTCAGGATGCCTTCCACAGCGGTCTGACGACGTTCCCGCAGGCGTTGGGTGTGTTGATCACCTCGCAGTTCGCGGGACGTCTGTACGCCCGCATCGGTCCACGTCGGCTGATGACGTCGGGGTTGTTCGCTGCGGGGCTGGTGATCAGCATGTTCATCGGTCTCGATGAGAGCACGAGCCTGTGGTTGATCCGCGGGATGATGTTCCTGCGCGGTCTCTGCATGGGGTTTGCCTTCGTGCCGATGCAGGCCGCCAGCTACGCCACCATCGCGCCGGCCGACAACGGCCGTGCCTCTGCCATCTTCTCGACGCAACGCCAGGTCGCGGTCTCGCTGGGCGTCGCGGTGCTGGCGAGCGTGCTCGCGTCGTACATGTCGCTCAGCCGGCCGCCGCTGCCCGAAGACGTGGGGGAGGCCCTGAAGGGTTATCGCATCGCGTTCGGGTTCGCCGTGGGCTTCGCCTTCGCCGCAGCTGTCGCAGCATGGTTCATCAAGGACAGCGACGCAGCCGGCACGATGGCCGCCCGTCGGCCAGCGGACGCCTCGTCGGCCGCCACAGCCACACGCCAGGAGGCGACAACATGACCGCAGGACCATTGTCGGGGTATCGGGTCGTCGAGTTGGGCGTGTGGGTCGCAGGACCTGCTGCTGCCGGCCTCATGGCCGATTGGGGCGCCGACGTGATCAAGGTCGAGCCGCCCGCCGGCGACCCGCAGCGCAGGGTGTTCGGGGCACTGGGCATCGCCGATCAGACCGGGGTGCCGCCGTTCGAGATCGACAATCGTGGCAAGCGATCCGTGGTGCTCGACCTGCAGTCGCCCGACGCCCGCGAGCAGATGGAGCTGTTGCTGGCGACGGCCGACGTGTTCGTCACCAACGTGCGACCCGACGCCCTCGAACGCCTCGGCCTCGGCCACGACGGCGTGCTCGCACGCCACCCTCGACTCGTGTACGCAAGTCTCACCGGGTACGGCCTCGACGGTCCCGACCGCAACCGAGCCGGGTACGACGCGGGAGCCTTCTGGGCTCGCAGCGGTCTGGCCCACGCGCACGTGCCGCCCGACGAGCAGCCGATTTCGCTTCGCAGCGGTGTCGGCGATCATGTCACCGGCATCTCCCTGCTCAGCGGCGTGCTGGCCAAGCTGCTCGAACGCGAGCGCACCGGTGCAGGTGGTCTGGTCGCCACCAGTCTCATGCGTACCGGGATGTACACGCTCGGCTGGGACATCGGCATCGTGCTCCGGTTCGGCAAGATCGAGCGCACCCGTTCGCGTCAACGCACGCGCGGCCCGTTGGTGAACAGCTATCGGGCAGGCGACGGCCGTGGGTTCTGGCTGTTGCTGTTGGAGGCCGACCGGCACTGGCCGAAGCTCGTGGCGGCGTTGGACCTCCCCGAACTGGCCGCCGACGAACGCTTCACCGATGCC
>JAYSLK010000377.1:0-5009 GCA_043725585.1 Actinomycetota bacterium | reverse complement strand
CTCGGCGCGCTGGTCGAGCAGCACACCCTTCGGCAGTCCCGTGGTCCCACCTGTGTACATCAGGACGACCGGGTCGGACTCTTCCCCTTCGTCAGGGATCACCGCGTCGGCACTCAAGAGGTCGGCCCACGACATCGAGTGCGGCACGTCGCCCTGGCCGACCAGCACCACGTGCTCCAGACCGGCATCGGCCTTCACCGCGTCGATCAACGGCGCGAAGATCGCGTCGACGAAGCACACCTTCGTGCCCGAGTCGCGCAACACGTAGGCGAGCTCCTTCGGAGCGAATCGGAGGTTCAGCGGGTTCACCACGCCACCACCGAGGAACGCCGCGTGGTAGAGCTGCAAGTACTCCGGCGAGTTGAGCGTCATGACCGCATAGCGGTCACCACGGCCGACCCCGAGTCCCTGGAGCCCCCCGATCAGTCGACCGACCGCATCGAGATGTTCGCCATAGGTGACCGACGCACCGGTTGCTGCGTTGGTGGCGATCGGCTTGTCGGCGTGGCGAGCCACGGCCGGGAGGAGCATGCGGTGGTAGATGAGTTCCTTCATGGAGCCGCACCCTAGGTGAGCTGCACGAGTCCACCCGCCGGGCTACTCGTAGATCAGACAGCCGTCGTCGAGATCGGCGACCGGGAGCGCGTCCTTCTCGGTCCAGTAGTCCTGACTGTGCTGCCATTCGGGCTTGTCGCCGCGCTGGGGCAGCAGATGCATGCTGCGCTTCAGGTAGTTCGGGTTGAAGTTCTCGGCATCGATCCACGGCAGGATCGCCATGTCGGCGTCGGCTGGTCGCAGACGCGGCGTCACCCGTTGCACGCCGAGCTCATTCATGTGCTTGAGCAGGCGGCACGTGAAGTCACCGATCAGGTCGGCGCGCAGCGTCCAGCTCGCTCGGAAGTAGCCGAACACCCACACCATGTTCGGCACGCCGGTGAACATCATTCCTCGATACGTGATGGTGTCGTGGAAGGCGAGCGGTTCTCCGTCGACGGTGAACTCGATGTCGCCGAGGACGCTCAGGTTGAACCCGGTGGCGGTGACGATGATGTCGCCGGTCAACTCCGTGCCGCTCTTCAGCAGGATGCCGTGCTCGGTGAAACGCTCGATCTCGTCGGTCACCATCGACGCCTTGCCCGAGGCGAGACCCTTGAACAGGTCGCCATCCGGCACGAACGCCAGCCGTTGCTGCCAGGGGCGGTAGGTCGGCGAGAAGTGCTTCTCCACCGGGTAGTCGTCGGGGAGGAACGCCTTGATCCCGTCGATCAGCTGAGCGCGCAGGAACTCGGGTTCTTCGAACGACAGCTTGGTGATCAGCTGCTGATCGTGCAGCACCTTCCGGCGCACGATCTCGTGGATCCAGGTCTCGTCGATCTCCAGCTCGCGCAATGTGTCGGCCAGTTCGTTGACGTTGCGACCTGTCCAGAAGTACGTGGGCGAGCGCTGCAGCACCGTGACGTGATTGCAGTCCTCGGCCATCGCCGGAACGATCGTGGCAGCGGTGGCACCCGAGCCGACGACGATCACGTCCTTGCCCCGATACTCGAGGTCGGCCGGCCAGGTCTGGGGATGCACGATCGTGCCTTGGTACTGGTCCATGCCGGGCCATTCGGGGGTGTAGCCCTCGGAGTGCCGGTAGTAGCCCTGGCACATCCAGAGGAAGTTCGCCGAGAATCGGCGCAGCGCACCCGTGGCGGTGTGGGTGGCCACGATCGTCCACAGGTTCTCGGCGCCCGACCACGAGGCGGTGCTGATGCAGTGGTGGTAGCGGATGTGCTCGTCGATGCCGTTCTCGTCGATCACCTCGCCCATGTACTTGAGGATCTCCTCGGCCGTGGCGATCGGTGCGCTGGTCCACGGCTTGAACCGGTAGCCGAAGGTGTACAGATCGCTGTCGGATCGGATGCCGGGGTACGTGTGCATGCGCCATGTGCCGCCGAAGCTCTCGAGCCCCTCCAACACGACGAAGCTCAGATCAGGGCATTGCTGCGACAGGTGATAGGCGCCGCCGACCCCGGAGATGCCGGCGCCGACGATCAGCACGTCGAAGTGCTCGGTCGCCACCGATGCCACGTCGTCCAGCGTCGATGTCTCGCTCATGGAATGCCTCCGCGTTCACACGTCGTGGCCTGCGGACGCAGGCTTCTTGGATGGTCATCGCCAGCGAGGCAACCGACCAGGGACCTAGGGCCCGAGACGAGTGTGCCCGGTAGCGGTTCCTACGACAGGATCGGCCGACGTCACTGCTGTGATCGAGCTGACCCGACTTACGTCGACCGACCACCGCCGGTCTGGGCGTGGGCCAGAATGGTGGCGATGACCGACCCCCACGATCACGATCACGATCACCACGACCACGACCACGACCACGACCACGACGACCACGACCACGACCACGACCACGACCACGACCACGACCACGACCACGATCACCACGACCACGACCATTCCGAGCTCACCGACATCGCGGCGCGGGTGCGTGCATTGGAATCGGTACTGATCGACAAGGGCTACGTCGACCCCGCGGCGCTCGACGCGATCATCGACACCTACCAGCACGATGTCGGCCCTCGCAACGGAGCACGTGTGGTGGCGCGGGCCTGGGCCGACCCGGCGTACCTCGATCGCCTGCGCACCGACGCCACCTCGGCGATCGCCGAGCTCGACTACGGCGGACGTCAAGGCGAGCACATGGCGATCGTCGAGAACACCGACGACACCCACCATGTGGTGGTCTGCACACTGTGTTCGTGCTATCCGTGGTCGGTGCTCGGGTTGCCGCCCGTCTGGTACAAGTCGCCGGCGTACCGCTCCCGGGTCGTGATCGACCCGCGCGGTGTGCTCGCCGAGTTCGGCACCACGCTTCCCGACGATGTGCACGTGCGTGTGTGGGACTCCACCGCCGAGCTCCGATACCTGGTGATCCCTCAGCGTCCGGCGGGCACCGACGGGTGGGGCGAGGAACGGCTGGCTGAACTCGTCACCCGCAATTCGATGATCGGCACCGAGGTCATCTCGCCGATCGTCGACGCTTCGGCGACGGCGGGCGCCGAGTCGTGAACGGTCCGCACGACCTGGGGGGCCAGATGGGCTTCGGCGCGGTCGCCCCCGAGCTGGACGAGCCGGTGTTCCATGCCACCTGGGAAGCACGATCGCTAGCGCTCACGCTCGCCGTCGGCAGCCTGGGCCACTGGAACATCGACATCAGCCGCCATGCCCGCGAGTCGCTGCCACCGGCCGTGTACTACGGATCGACGTACTACGAGATCTGGGCACGGGCGCTCGAGCAACTGCTGATGGATGCAGATCTCGTCGGAGCCGACGAACTCGCCGCGGGGCGAGCGCTGCACCCGCCGGCGATCACGAACCATCCGACCCTGAGAGTCGAGAACGTGGCCGCGATGCTGGCGTCGGGTTCGCCTTACACGCGCGACGTCTCACAGCCTGCTCGCTTCGCAGCGGGGCAACACGTCCGCACCATCAACGATCACCCCACCGGGCACACCCGCCTCCCCCGCTACGCGCGCAACGCCGACGGGACCATCGAACGGGTGGTCGGGTGTTTCGTCCATCCCGACGCGAACGCGCTCGGCGCGCCGAATCCGACATGGCTGTACACCGTGGTCTTCCGTGCAGCGGACCTGTGGGGTCGCAGCGCCGACCCGAACTCCACGGTCAGCATCGATGCCTTCGAGCCCTACCTCGAGCCCGCTCTGGAACCAGTCCGATGACCGCTCCATTCGACCCGACGGACCTCCCCCTCGATCTTCAGGAGCGACCACCGTTTGCCGAACCGTGGGAGGCGACCGCGTTCGCGCTCGCCGTGGAACTGCACGCCAACGGCGCGTTCGAGTGGCCCGACATGGCTGCCGAGCTCAGCGCTCGCCTCGCTGCCGAGCCCGCCGCGCCGTACTACGAACAGTGGCTT
Source organism: Actinomycetota bacterium (assembly GCA_043725585.1). GTDB lineage: Bacteria > Actinomycetota > Acidimicrobiia > Acidimicrobiales > Ilumatobacteraceae > VFMC01. Next base: position 1,081 of record JAYSLK010000377.1, on the reverse strand, counting down.
GGTGCGTTCGAGGCGCTCGTCGTGGGCCGTTCGATTGCCACGACCGACGAATTGGACGCCACCGCTGCGGCATGGCACGAGGCTGCCGGGCGCACCCCGCACGGCCAGCCGATCTTGTTGCGCGGGACTCGGGAGCGTTGACCAGGCAAGGGGCTGCGCTGAGTGCCTGCCGAACGCTCAGCGGCGCGGCCACGGACATTGCGTGTGACCGGCGCGGCTTGGCTACTGTCCCGAGCCGATGACAAGAACATCGTGGCTCCGCTCCCTGCTCGCACTCACAATTCTCACCGGGGCGAGCGGCTGCGCCGATGATCCTTCGGACGTGAGGGTGGTCGAGCCCCCCGCAACGTCGACCACCGCGTCGACCACTCGAGACGACCTGCCTCTCGTCGACCTGACCGAAGTGCCGTCTGGTGACGAGAACTACCCGGTGGTCGAGGTGGAGGCCAACGACAACACCTTCGGTGCCAATGCGGTCATCCGGGTGCGACCTGGCACGGAAGTCGTGTGGACCAACGTCGGCCGCAACGACCACAACATCGTCCCGCTGGAACCATCGAAGCAGTTCGGCGTCGGCCAGCAGGCCTTCGTTCCTGGTGACGAACACGAGTTCACCTTCGACGAGCCGGGCGTGTTCGAGTACTTCTGCGACATCCATGGCACGAAGGACGAGGGGATGGTCGGCACGGTGGTCGTCGGCGATGGCGAGTATCCGCCGAAGTCGACCGACGGTGCAGCCGTGGACGCCGAGGAGCAGACCCAGCTGGAGGGCACGATCAAGGTGCCATCGCAGGTGCCCACCATCCAAGAAGCCGTCGATCGTGCGGCGCCAGGCGCGCTGGTGCTCGTCGCTCCGGGCGTGTACCACGAGTCCGTCGAGGTGACCACGGATGACATCGTGATCCGCGGCGAGGACCGCAACGAGACCGTGCTCGATGGCGAGTTCGAGCTCTCCAACGGTTTCAAGGTGCTCGCCGATGGAGTCGCGATCGAGAACATCACCGCGAAGAACTTCACCGCCAACGGCTTCTTCTGGACGGGTGTCAGCGGGTATCGAGGTTCGTACATCAGCGCCGTCAAC